>CAZOBX010000019.1:0-38849 GCA_964578045.1 uncultured Kangiella sp.
GAATATAATTTGGCATTAATTTATTAGTAACAAAGTTTTTATTGCGTTGCAGCAAGCCAAATAAGTATCTAAAATACAAGACGGTCTTATAATAGGTCTGTTCAAGTGTTAAATGTTTCTGTCGTTTTAGTTGGCGTTTTCAATACAAAAAACAGACTCTCAATTTGTCCAGTTTTTACAATTAAAACAATCGTCTTCTTAATACTTTTACAAAATACCGCTTCAGATAAAGAATTAAAGCGCATCGCACATAAAATAAGTAGAAAAGACTAAATTCGCAAACTCATAAATGCCTGTAACTTAATATCAAGTTTTTCTCTCGGTATTTCTATGTTTTAAAGTCAATAAATTTATTTACGTGTCTTCTTTAAGGTTAAAACGAGCTTTTTCTGAGTAAAGAACGACATCTTCCAAATTCTTAATTTCCAAATTAATTATCCCTTCAACTTTATATTTTATATTGGAGGAGTCCAATCTAAGTACTCGATGTGATCCGGCTTTTGTGAAAAAAACATGCTCACCTTCATATACAATGGCCTTATTTTCTACATCAGACACTATCCATTTAACTTTTAATGCAAATTCTCTTTTACTGTCAGAATCATCATCAATATAATAATCTAAAATAAACCGACTTCCGACCCTATTAAATATAAACCGACCATTTTTAATTGTTGCAACGTTATCGCCTTTTCCATATGGATTAATTTCTTCTCCAATAAAATCATTCTTATTATCGATATTATGTATATTCATTTTAGCTAGCTGGCTAAGAAATTTGTTCTTAAACGACTCTGATGGCCAGGGTTTAAGTAAAATATCTTCCATCAAAACCTTTTCTTGTTCGACTGATAGTTTACTTTCGTTATTATCGTCTGTGGTTAAACCAGAAATACAATAATCAATATTCCTTTCAACTCCCCAACCAGAGCATTTTGCTCTAAGAACGTTAAACCATGCATCTTTATGGTTTTGATTGTAGGCCGCTTCAAAATATTGATAGGATTTTTCAAGACTTTTCTCTGTTTCTTTTCCATCTCGATAGACCTCGCCTAAATACTCACTAGAATTCGCCCAGCCCAATTTTGATGCTCTAGCGTAAAGTCTAAGCGCTTTGTCAAAATCTTTTTCAACCGCGTTAGTGCTATTGTAATACGCGGCTAAATTATGAACAGCTCTTGGCAAGTCCTGTTCTGCAGCTATTTCAACATAACGAAATGCTTTCTCGCGATCGATTTTGACTTTGTTCTCAAACTCAAATCCATCAGAAATAATCATTGCTTCATCCGCAATGGCTTTTTTCCACTCTTTCGTTACTGGGTGTTTAATTTTTAGTTTTCTTCTGATGAAATCGTCTATATAAGCATGCTCATGCCAATCCCATAACCACTTTGAATGATAGCCATGTCCAGTTTTAGTGTAGAACATTGTTTCAACATCTTTGTTAAGCTGTTTAAGTCTGTATTTCATTCTATTACTTTGTTCAAAGCCACTGGTTTCATCCTCTTCACCGGCAATCAATAAAACAGGAACGTTGATCTTGTCTGCAAAATTAATTGGAGACTGCTCCTCTCGTAAATCATTTTCGTTACCGATTACACTGGTAATAGCGTCGATAAAGTCGTCTTTCATTTTTTTATTGCTACGGTTAAACAATAATGGTAAATCGTAAACCCCATATCGAGCGACTGCGCAATCATAGTCCTCAGGGTTCTGGGCCACAAGAACGAGCGCAGAGTAACCCCCGTAACTAGCGCCCATCGAACAGGTATATTTGAATTTATATTTGTTTTTAATTTCATTTACAACAGACGTAATGTCTGATTCGATGCTCTTACCAAACTGGCCTCGACCTGCATCCATAAACTTTTTGCCTAGCCCTATTGACCCTCTGAAATTCACACTCAGTATCGAATATCCTCGACTAGCAAAATATTGGTTTTTACGATTAAAATCATCGTCATCCCTGATTCCAATTGGCCCCCCATGAGGATTAACTAGCAATACTCCATTTCCATTTTCAGGTCTGGTAAGGAATGCTTCAATCGGCCGCCCTTGTACATTATTAATCGTTAACAACTCAGTTTTAGTGAATTTAAAATTATTATGTTTTTTATAGATAGCATTTAACTTGATAATTGTTTCAGAATCAGAATCAAACCAGTAAAAACCTCCCGAGTCATCACTAGCAAAACCCACCAATATTTTTATGCTCGAACCCTTATTTTGCGAAACGGTGAAAAACTGCTTTCCTGGGAGCAGTTTCTTAATCGCACTATTACTTCTACTATCTTTATCAGAGAAGTACTGTGTCTTCAGCCTGCCATGTTCACTATAACTGACAGATAAAACCTTTCGAGTTTCGGCGGATATTTGGGCCGAATAAATATCATACTTATCATGTTGATAAAGAATCTGGCCGAATTTCTTCGATTTAAGGTCGTACTCCATGAGTACCCTTAAGTCCGTTTCCGCATTGGTAATAACCGCAAGTTTATTGTCCCCCAGCAGACTGACAGGTTCAAAATAAGATTTATTATTACCGAAACGATGAAATTCAATCCATTCGTTTTCTTGTTTATCCAGGTACCAATAGACAACCTCTTGTTTGTCCATGTCAAGATTAAAGCCAAATCGAACATTTCCACTTTCATCGGTAAAATAAGAAACAGCATCAGAAATACCTGGTCTGAATTTGTTTCTAAAAACAAAGTTGCTTGCTAATAGCTGTTCTGTTGTTAGTTTGTAAACCTTTGCAGAACCGCTACGAATTCGTTGAAATAAAAAGACATTATTTTGGCCTTTTAGCGGGTCAATAATTGTCCCTTTCGCTTTAATTTCAAAACTTTTGGTATAGTCACTATCGCCAGACTCAAACTTAGTAAAGTCAATATCAATAAAAATCCGTTTGCTCTTCTTATTATTAAGATAATAAGAAACATAGATAGTATCTTCATCTATCCAGAAGTAATTCAAAATCTTTTCATCTGCTTTTACTTTTAGAAGAAAAATATTACCTTTCTTATCTTTTTTAATATCGATTAATTCAATGACATCACGACCGTCTTCTCTAAAAAAATGATGAGCAATATATTTTGATGATGGATTAAGCTCATAAGAAAAATCATTAGCAGAACGAAATAATTCGGATGCAGGTATCGGAGCAGTAAATCCTGAGTTTGAAATAATTGTCAGGAAGAATAAAATGAAAATCATAGTGACATTTCTCATTTTGCACCTCCTGATTCTTTAACACTCTTGTCATGAAAAGTTAACTCAAAAAAATTGTCATGACCTGGACCCGTATATCTCAACTCTCTATTAGCTAATATTTGTGGGAATTTATTTTCGAGGAATTCTAGTGCGATTGATGATCGGTTTATTAGTTCGAAATAAGCCCTGTTATCTGGAGAGCGTTTTACGCTTAATTCACCGACATAGTTGATAACATTTGGCTCTACTCTGAAATCAAATACCAATTCGTCGTTTTCTAACTCAAAGTACCGTCTATTGGTTAAATTGATTCTGGTTATTTTGTAGTGTCCTAATGGCACAGGCGCTAAGAAAAAATCTCGACGGCTTGTCCACCGGTTAAAGGATTCCATCTTTATATCGTTATCACTTTCCAGCTCAATTGATGTGATGTACCATTCGGTTGTTAACGCGAAAAATAGATAACCTTTTTCACGAGTGGGTCCCATGTTGTCTTGGTCCACTACCAAGGTACGCATAGTTGTCATACACCCTGACATCAAAATCAAGACCAGTATAAACAAAATATTGCTGGTTAGTTTCAACATAGTCGGTAACTTCCTGATTAGTTATTATTAGTTTTTTTGAATGTTAAAACCTATTTTAGAATGTTCGCGCGTTTTAAAAAGCCTGGAGTTTACGGGGCTTTCAGAGCTTTTCAAATGTTATTTCTGCAATATTTATGAGTTCAGATAAAAAAAGATACACCAGACAGTCAGATAAAGAAGCCAACGCAAACTAGATATCTCTTAAAAGTCTGCAATATATTGTCCGTATAGCGACCATCTACAATTATTTAGATTCACCCAAACTGCTCCGCCATTTTTTTAGCTGTTTAATAATCGCTTGTGGTTTGTGTATTTGAGGTTCTGAACTTTTATAATTTTTGGCTTTCTCTTTACTCTCTATAAACGAAATAGCCAAATCAAATGCTTCAATAAAATCCGAAGTTCTATTTAGTGCTTGATTAAAATAGGCATCTCCGAAATAAGTAAACTCTGACTCGTCAGAACAGCCAAAGGATTTCTTGTCCTCATCAGACGCAGTAATAATAAGCGTATAATCGTCTTTTAACGGTTGAATAAACTTACCGGAATAACAAGCTGATATGACGATTACCTTCCATTTAATGGGTGTTGACTTTAATATCTCGGACAAAGTATCGGCGCTCAAATCAGGCAAACCCATTTCTGGCTGGCGAATAGTAAATGTCGCTTTTTTCGAGCCATGGCTTGTCATATAAATGAATAATATGTCCTCACTAACATCCATCTTATTAGCTATCTCATTAATAGTTTGTCTGATACTTGTCGTGGTTGCCAAGGGAGCCTCTTCAACAGTTTCTCTGGAATTGATTAATACGGTACTTTTACCTCCTGTTTTAAACTTACTTTTGAATAGGGCTTGAACAAACTGTATTTCTCGTCGAAACACTGCCTGACTACCATCACCAGAGATACCCAAGAAATACAGTTCAACCTCATTCGGATCATTATTTTCAAGTGCAGTGCTATTTTCACTCAATAATTTGTCTTGGTTATAGAGTGCAATTTCATTTAACGACTTAGGTGAAATGATTGGCACGCCGTCATCGGACTCAATCAGCTTTCCATATTTCCATGTACCACTTCGACCTGACAGCCCATCAACCGGGGAGGAATATTCGATTTTACCTTTTCCGTTATATCTCCCATAACTGAATTCTCCCTCGTAAACATCACCATTTTTTAGCTCAAGTCGACCAAACCCCTGGTATTCTCCATATTCGAATTTCCCTTTATAGTAGGTTCCATCTTTTTTAAAATGCTCACCATTGCCTGTCAATATTCCGTAAGAAAAATTACCTACATATTTCTCGCCCTCCGCGTTAGTCAACGTTCCGTCTCCATGATAGCTCCAATCTTTAAAATCCCCTTGATACTTTGTCCCCTCTTTGTCGCTGAAACTTCCTTTCAGCAAGGCTCCAGTATCAAACTCACCTTCATATTCAGCACCGTATTCATAAGTTAATTTTCCTTGACCGTGGAACTCGTCATCGCGGAATCCGCCTTCATATATCGCCCCTTTGAAATTCAGTTTGCCTTTTCCGTTCATCAATCCATCTTTAATTTCCCCGGTATAAGTACGGTCTTTGGAATAACTCAATATTCCAAATCCTGTCATTTCACCTCGAATAAAGTCTCCTTCATAACTAAAACTTCGGTATTTGGTGATTTTTCCTTTCCCATGAAATTGCCCATTTTCAAACTCACCTTCATAGGTACTATAATCAGGCCATAGTAATTTCCCCTGCCCATTAAACTTTTCGTCCACTAATTCCCCATCATACACGGAACCATCGGGAAGTCTGGCCACATAAAATTGTTTTGGGTATATTAGGGATTGCAGAAAAATAGTCGCTAGAACTCCAGTAGAAAAAATGAAGAATGCGCTTAGTAATTTATTACTCATATGTAAATATGCAACCTAAATTAAAATAATAAATAATGCTCAAAAACATGATCTATGAATAGCGTAAATTGAACTATAAGTTTCGATATTAGCTGTAAACTTTTTGCTTAATTTCTTAATTTTTGAACAACCTTCCGAGCTCTGTGCCGAATAATATTCTATATAGGCACATCAAGGCTGACTTTATTTCGATGCATTACCACCGAAGTTCTAAACCTGCGTACATTTTTATTATCAAAAAATAGACGATGCGTTAAGACTTCAAAATCTTCCATATCAATGGCCGTACAAATTAAACAAAAATCGGCTTCTCCTGTGACGTAATAACATTGCTGGACCGCTGTTTCAGCCAGGGCGACATGTTTAAACTCCGCGAGTCCTTGCAAGTTCTCACGCTCCATTTCGACCATCACAATAAACGTCATAGGATATCCAACAGCCTTTGCATCAACCACAGCGATTTCACGCGTAATAATTTTTTTCTCACGCAAACGCTTCAGGCGACGTTGCACTGTGGGCACCGATAACCCACAAGCTTCCGATAATCGCTCAAGACTATGGTTGGCGTCCTCTTGCAACATCGACAGAATTACTCGGTCCGAATCATCAATATCTATTTTCACTTTGTCGCCATTCGTATAAGAATATGCTCATGATAGTCAATAATATGAAAAAATAGTTAAAAGTTAGCGAGAATTACGATCTGATTACATCATCGCCAGCTGATACTATAGCACAATGAATTTCGATACCCTTTACTCAGAACCAGATCGCTTTAAGCCAAAGCCCAAACAAGTATTTCGCCTGCTACATGCCTGTCCTAAATACGCTGAAACTCCTCTTTTATATTTTGAGAAGTTCGGTCAATGGCCGTTGTTTGCGAAAGATGAAACCGCTCGCATGGGGTTAGGTTCGTTTAAAGCGCTAGGCGGCGTATACGCTGTAGCGCAGTTAATATCCGCACTATGGAAAAGAGAAAAGGGAACAGAGCTGGCGGCAGTTGAGTACAAAAATGATACCGTCCGAACCTTTGCCAAGTCTCTAACTTTTGTCTGCGCAAGCGCTGGTAACCATGGTTTAGCGGTAGCTTCCGGCGCTAATATCTTCGGTGCCAAAGCTCGTATTCACCTCGCCTCCAACGTTCCGGCGGCCTTTATTTCACGACTTAAAGATAAAGGTGCCGAAGTGATAATCTCAGGAAACACCTATGAAGAAAGCGTCGCTGCGGCGATAGCCGATGCAGATCTAAACAAGGGGATACTTTTAGCAGATGGCTCCTGGAAAGGTTACACCGGACCACCCGCTTTAGTCATGGAAGGTTACACAGTACTGGCCGAAGAAGCTCGTTCGCAATTTGAGTCTTTCGGCGTCTGGCCAACCCATGTATTCTTGCAAGCGGGGGTCGGAGGTATGGCGGCAGCAATCGCTTATATGATTAGAGAAAATTGGCCGGAACAGCCGAAGATTGTCATTGTTGAACCGCAAGCAGCCCCGTGCTTACGCGAGAGTAATCTTGCAGGTAAGCTAATAACCGTCAATGGCCCAGTCTCCAACATGGGGCGACTGGATTGTAAGACACCGTCAATTATTTCGCTTGACGTCATTAATCAATGCGCCGATTATTTTGTGGTAATTAGTGACGAAGATGCTAACGCGGCTGTCGATTTAGCACGTGAGAATGGCATTCAAACAACACCATCGGGAGCGGCTGGATTAGCAGCGGTTATGAATGCAGAGCGCTTCAATTTAGAAATGAATGCGACCAGTTACCCATTTATTATTTTCTCGGAGGGAATATCTTGAGCAATTTTACGCCATCAGAACATTTGCTAAAAGAGCTGGTCGACTTACGCCACGATATTCACCGCCACCCAGAACTCGCTTTTGCAGTTAATAGAACCAGTTCGTCACTTGCCGATCGTCTTGAAGCTGCAGGTCTAGTTATCACTCGAAATATTGGCAGGACAGGCTTCGTCGCAACTTTAGGCAGAGGTAACTGCACTCGCTCAATCGGGCTTCGTGCCGATATGGATGCCCTACCGATCACTGAATCGAATGAATTTGCTCATAAATCGACAAGGCCGGAGCAGTTTCATGGATGTGGTCATGATGGTCATTCGATAATGTTGCTGGGAGCGGCTCTTCAGCTGGCAGAAACTCCCAAGGTTGATGGTACCATCCATTTTATTTTTCAGCCTGATGAAGAAAATGGTACTGGCGCCGATGCCATGATAGACGAAGGACTGTTTACTCGGTTTCCCATGGATGAGGTCTATGGTCTACATAATTTACCAGGACTCCCGGTTGGGCATTTTGCCATTCAATCAGGCCCTTTTTGTTCCTTCGAAGATAATTTTGAAATTACTATCCATGGCCGTGGCGGGCACTCATCAATGCCGGACAAAACCATCGATCCAATCCCTATCGCTTCTAGTATTGTACTCAATCTTCAAACCATTGTGTCACGAACGATACCGGCGACTAAACATTCGGTCGTTTCAATTACCAACTTTCAAACCGATGGCGCGCGCAATATTCTAGCTAGTACCGTGAGTATTAGTGGTGATTGTCGCGGGTTTGATAAACAGACTTCGGAAACTATTAGAGCTCGAATGGAGCAAATAGTGAGTCACACCTGTGCTGCTCACGGTGCTGATTTTACTTTTAATTATTCAACCTCGTTTGAGTCCTTAGTAAATCACAAAAAACAAACCGAAGTTTGTGTAAAAGCCGTAACAAACTTACCTGATGCGACGATTGACCCAAGCTATGGCCGGGTTAGCTTTTCAGAAGACTTTGCCAAAATGTTAAACCATAAACCGGGGGCCTATATTCTTATGGGAAATGGCGATGTAGGCGAACACCATTCGCGCCCGTTACATAATCCATTTTATGATTTTAATGATGAGGCCATCGCTTACGGAGTTGCTTATTGGTGTTCTTTGGCTAGATCAGCTTTAAAAACTTAGACTATTTTTTAGGAAAAAAAATAGTATTTCCCTTTTCATTTTTTCAAAAGACTCTACTAGGATTTAACGCCACAGCATCAGCTAATATCGCCCGCTCTTGAAAGTATCCCTTTCATTTCCGCCTTTATCTTACTGGTTATTTTCGGCCAAAGCACTTCGACACCCTCATAAAGTTTTTAATAACTGAATTATTTTCGGTCAAGGGATGAGTTTGTCTTGACTTAATGGAGGTGTCCATATAAGTCTCCAATTGTTTGTAGACCCAACTAATGTTATGACCCAATGAACCCATTAATGTTAAAATTATCACTCCTTAGCCAACAAAGCACTTTCAATGACTTGACCTTTTTGTTTATATAGCGTGCCATTTTTCATAACCAATTTAACATCCGCAAGCAAATTAATGTATCTTAATACATCGCCTTTGACCGCAATAATATCCGCATACTTTCCTTTTGAAATAGTACCTGACTTATCAGAAACCCCCATCATTACTGACGGCCAATAAGTCGCCGCTCGAATGGCATCCATTGGAGAAATATCCATTTCGTTAACCCAAACTGCCAGCTCATTCCAAGTACTTTGACAGTGAAACTTGGTTGGAATACCGCTATCCGTTCCTACTAAAAATACCACTCCAGCATTTCTCAATTGAGCAATTTTCTTTTTTAACGTCGGGCTACGTAAAGGCGTCAGTTGCATATATTCCAGCTTCCCCGGTTGCTTCAGGGAGTTACGTATATCTTCAATGGTGTCTGCTTTTAAGCCTCTATGCCAACAAGTATCATCCAGCTTTTCCGGGTTATCCACGGTTGCATTATAATTCCATAAACCCTCAACGGTTGGCGTCCAAAAAAGTGGTCCACCGGCGACTCGTCCGGTCGCAGTCCGTTGTTTTAATTTTTTGATAACATCAGCAGGATATTCTGGCGCTGTAGTTAATCCTGTATGTTCAAAGTTATCAACGCCGATTTCCAATCCTCGCAGGATTTCATCAGGTCGATGAGAATGAGCCACTACTTTTAGATTAAATTTATGCGCTTCATCCACCACAGCCTGAGCAACTTTCAAGGTCATTTTATCTTGATCAATTAACTTAATGATATCAACACCGGCCTTGGCGAGTTTTGCTACTTTCTTTTTTGCATCGCTAACACTCGACACTCCCCATCGAAAGGCATCTGTCCCGGGATAGGCTTTATGTTGAATAAAAGGTCCGGAGACATAAAGTCTCGGCCCTGGAATTTTGCCTGACTGGATCTTGTTTTTAATGTTGATAGAATCTTTTAACGGGGCACCCAGATCACGGGCACTAGTGATCCCGGCGAGTAACAGTTGAACAGCACTTGCTGGCATGATTTCATCTTCAAACCGGTCGATGTAGGTCTTATCCCAATGCACATAGTCTGCGTGACCATTTATCATTAAATGCGCATGGCTTTCCCAAAGTCCCGGTAGCACATCCATTCCCTCGGTTGAAATCACCTGGTATCCTGCTGGAATTTTAAGGGTATCCACCGTACCAACCGCTTCAATCAAACCGTGTTTAACTAAAATCACGCTATTACTTAATGGACGATGGCCATAACCGTCAATTAAACGACCACCAACTAAGGCTTTGCCATCTGCAGCCAGCACCATAAAGGGATTTGATAACAATATAAGTGTGCAACAGGTGAGTAAATATTTTTTTAAAGTATTCATTTTATTTGCTCCTAACAACGAGAAAAAATTGCAAACAGTCACAATATAGTCCCTCAAGAAGAAAGCTATATGTACGACCCGGTTCATCTTAACGACAAGGGTTCAAAATATGTGGCGCCGATAATCGCTGACCGACTTAAGAAGGCGCTCAATGAAGTTCCGGACAAATTCAGTAAAGAATAGCATTCAGCATGAAATACTGGTGAAATTCGTACTGGGATTATAAGCTAAGTGTTTATTTAAGTTCTTAAGTTTTTAAGTCCATAAGTCAGTACTTAAATATTTAAGTCCTGAATCGTTGATAGTAATGGCAATAGTTTTTCCTTTAAGTTTACCCTTTAATAGTTTTAATGCTGCCGATACATTAGCCCCAGAAGAAAAACCGGCGAATATGCCTTCTGTTTTTGCCAGTAAGCGTGCACCATCAATTGCTTCCTGATCTGATATACCGAGATAGCCATCAATGTATTCTTCTTTAAGTGCATGCAATTTGTATTTTGAATAACCACCGCCTTGGATGCGGTGATTGGGATTTGTGCTTAAACAGCCTGCTAATACGGCGGCGTTATTGGGTTCTACTAGATAGCATGCAATCTCGGCATTATATTCCTTAAACGCCGCAGCACAACCTGCAAAGGTGCCACCCGAACCTACAAAATCGCAAAACCCATCAATTTTGCCGTTACTTTGTTTGAGTATTTCTGGTCCAGTGTGCAGATAGTGTGCACGAAAATTACCATCTAACTGAAATTGATCGGCGCGAAATGCATTACATTCTTTAGTCAGTTGTTGGGTTCTTTGTTCTACTAGTTGTAAATCACCACCAGAGACTTGACCAGGCATTGAATCTGCTAATTGCTCAACTAAAATAACTTTGGCCCCCAACGCAGCCATCATTCTCCGACGTTCGCTAGAGTTACCTTCTGACATCACCGCAATAAAGGGATAACCTTTTACCGCACACACAATCGCTAAGCCGGTACCAGTATTACCACTGGTTAGTTCTATAACAGTTTGACCGGGTGATAACTCTCCTTCCATTTCAGCATCTTCAATTAACTGTTTTGCGATACGATCTTTTTTTGAAAAGCCGGGATTAAGATAATCGAGTTTAGCAACGATTCTGCCTTCGATCCGCTTACCCGCTACCGCGATTAGTCGACTTAACTCAACTAATGGAGTCTCACCTATCGCGTCGACCACAGAACCAATTAAGCTATCTTTTTTGCTCATAAAAACATTTTCATCAATCACATAAATTGACTTTAGCATAGTTTCGATTGCTTGTAGATAGTCGTTAAAAAAAGGCTACCAATCCCCAGTGTTTTTTCAATATCTTGATTTCTTCAGCTCTTTTATAAAAAAGAGCCTGTCTATTATTAGTTGAGGAAAATCGGGTCAATGGTTTTCTGAGGCGCCAGCTCACCCGCTCTCCTACATCGTTAAACACCCATGCGATAGTAGAAATAGATTCGCATTACATTTAGTGGCAACCACTCTTCGTAAAACCCCCAATCTTTATATTTCGGTAGTTTAAGTGTTTGTATCATCTTAAAGGGATTCGGCTCCGTCTTCATACCTTCAGATACAGCTGCCATAAGGTCTTCCAGGTATTCTCGTTGTTCTCGAACCGCCGAGGCAGGCGCAAAAGCTGGCCCATGCCCAGTAATTACGCGGTCAAAATCGAGCTTCTCAATTTCACGTAATGTGCGCAACCAATGTCCAGGATGAGTATCTGGCATATAAACGGCTGCGACGCGTTTTGGAGTGACAAGATCGACAACAAAAAGAATTTTCTCATTCGGCAGCCGCATCACAGTCATACAGTCTCCATGATTACGTCCAAAGTAATGTAATTCAACCGTTCGCCCGCCGAGCTTTATTTCATGGCTTGGGCCAGCATATGTTTCATCCGGGGCGACAACGTCTTGGTTTGGATTAGCTTTGAAGAATGGAGCACAGTTGGCCTGACTAACGAATGTTGCTCCAGCGTCCTTGAAAACCTTACCTCCGGCTATGTGGTCCCAATGCTGATGACTGTAAATGACATACTTGACAGGCTTGTTGGTGATTTTTCGAATTTCAGCCATCATGATATCGGCCGCTTCCGGGCTGATAGGGTCGGTCGCGATCACTCCCTCATCTGTCACTATGAACATGTTGCGGTGTATTCCGAAACGGAATGAATATACACCTTCTGCGACTTTCGTCGTTTCAAATGCAGCCATGCCGTTTGTTTGAGCGACAGCGAATTTGGCGAACCCAGATAGGAACAAACCAAAGCACAGCGCAGTTACGGAGATTATCTTTCTAAAATTATTCATTTTGATTCCTCATTTACCATTTATAATTTATACCAAAACCGATCAGGGCCTGGGATTCGCTGCCCTGACTGTCAACCAATGGACTGTCGACAGCGTCACCAAGAAGATGGCTATATTCAGCGAAGGTCACGGCGCTAACTGTTTCATTGATGTCGTAACTCAGCATGATCTTTATACCCACATCCTTAATACCTGCCTCGGCATCAAACTTGGAAAGCCCCGCTTTGGAACTAGCCGCCTGGGCTGAAGTGATCCCGAATACGTTAGACATATAGTCATCATTGGCCCAAGTCATGAACAGCCCAGCCGAGACGGAAACTTTTTCGTCCATTATTTTGGTTCGATAATTCGCATCCAGCTTGACTATGGTGCCATCGCGATCACCCTCCAAGTCGTAATTCAGTTGCACACTAGTACTTACCGAACCAAATTTGTAACTCAATTTGCCAACACCAACGGCACCCACTTTCAGGTCGCCCAGCCCGGCCAGTACATCATTATCACGTTCATCACGGTCCTCGCTGTAGCGCACACCAATATCGGCAGAAAAGTTTTCCAATATCGGCAGACGTGCATAGATTCCGGGGCCATCCGTCGTGGTGACCAAAATCCGGTCTTGCCAAGACAATTTAAGCAATGGAGCAGTGACGTTTTCATAATCATCCGAACCTTCATAATCCGGCATGAAGACAACAGCCGCGCCTAATTCGGCAGACCATTCCTTTGAGGGATCGCCCTCGTTATGGCCTCCAGCCCATGCGGCTACGGAAGTCGCAAGCAGGGTCACTCCGACAAGGGTTGAGTTAATAATAACGGTATGTGTAGACAAATTTCTTTCCCATATTATGGTGCTAGCCTGTTCGATAATTTGAACTATAATTGGCTAAGCTGAATCCAACCTGAGCGTAAACAAAAACTCCATTATGTGTAATCTGGTTAGTATTCAGATTCCATTAATGTAAGCGTAGTATTTTTACGCAGTGCAGGAATTGAGGAGTTAGAAGCATGCGTGTTTTGTTATTTGAGGATGATCACCTAATCGGTGAAGCAATTAAAAAACGACTGGAACGTGAAGGTTATACCGTCGATTGGCTCATGGATGGTATCGATCTGGGCGATTCAAAATCCTTTGATATTTTTACTCTGATCATTCTTGATCTGGGCCTGCCGGAGATGGATGGGCTGGAGATTCTCCGCAAAGCGCGCGAGCGTGGTGCTGATACGCCATTCTTGATTCTGACGGCCAGGGATGCCACGTCTGACCGGGTAGCCGGATTGGATGCCGGGGCCGATGACTATCTTATCAAACCTTTCGAGATGGACGAATTACTGGCACGTTGCAGGGCCCTTGCCCGCCGGAAATCCGGTCGTACATCGCACAAAATCTGTTACCGGGATATTGAAATACTTCCGGCGAGTTTTGAAGTCTATCAAAACGGCAAGCTGGTTTCGTTATCGCCGCGCACCTTTAGCATACTGCAGATGCTAGTCGAGTCCAATGGCCGGGTTTTGACGCGATCCACGCTAGAGGACCACCTCTATGGCTGGGAAGGTGGAGCGGAAAGCAATACACTTGAGGTGTTCATATCCCAGATCCGGCGCAAACTGGGTGCTGATTTGATCAAGACCATACGCGGCGTCGGCTATATCGTTCCAAGGGACTCTTAAATGAAAACCATTAGGTCTATACTCTACCGCCGTTTGAAATTCTGGCTGATCATCGGCTGGATTGTTGCTTCTCTGTTGATTCTGGTTGCTTCATGGTTCCAAGTGCATGAATCTATTAGCGGCCGCGTCAATCACACAGTGCAAATGATGCTGGCTTTTGCCGCGTCTCAGGATTTGTCCACGACGACCCCCGGGACACTCGTTCAATCTACCATGGGACCCTTTGGTATAGAGGACTTTTTTGTCATCATCGTTCAAAACGACACCGTCCGTTATAAATCTATCGACATCCCCGATACCACATTGCTCGCGCTGCCCATAAAAGGCAATATTGAGCTTCATAACCAGGAGTGGGAACTATTCAGTGCCACGACGCCGCTAAACAAAACTCGTGTGGTTATCGGTATCACAACCTGGGAGATATTAAACTCTGTCATTTTCCCAACAACCTACACTGCTGTTTTACTTCTCCTCTTTGCGGTTGGTTTTCTGCTTATCACGGCGCGGGCGACCCGCAGTGTTGTCGAACCCCTGGAACAACTGACCGCCGCCGTCGAGGCCCGCAGCGAAAATAACCTGTCGCCCATTCAGACCGCGATGGAAATTGAAGAACTGGTGAAAATTGAGGATGCACTTAATCAGCTGATCGGCGGGTTAGCCAATGCGCTGCAACGCGAGCGCCAATTTATCTTCAATGCAGCGCATGAGTTGCGCTCGCCACTGACGGCGATCCGCGCCCAAGTCGAAGCGATAGACACCAGTTCAAATGACAAATTTGCGCCCGAACAATTGCAAGGGGTGATTAAGGCCACCGACAGAGCGACGCGTCTGATCGGGCAGATGTTGGATCTAGCACGTTCCGAAACCATTGACCCGCAAGGCAGTAACGATCAGATGTTCAATCTGGTCAGGATAACCCAGGATGTGATCGCAGAACTGGCCCCGGATCTCCATCGGCAATGCGGCGAGATTGAATTAGTATATGATCAAGAGGTCAGGCTACCAGGTAATTATGGTCTACTTTACCCGATGATACGTAACCTGATCGAAAATGCAGTAAAATATGGCACCACACCGGCCAGGGTCATTGTTACTGTAGCGAAGGAAAAAGACCACCACATTACCCTCTCGGTAGAAGATAACGGACCAGGCCTGGATGATAACCAGTTTGAAATGGCATATGAAAAATTTGAACGGCTGGGGCGTAAAAGCGGTTATGGAGTCGGTCTCGGGCTGTCCATCGTTAAACAGATCTTAAATCGCACAGGTATTGTTCTCTCCAAACAAAGTGCAACTGAGCTCGGTGGATTAAAGTTAGTCGCTCACTTTCCAATTGATTGCGGTTCATAGAAGGACTCATCTTCTACTTATTCAACTTACTGCCATTCATGTTCCAAATAGATAGACTGAGCTTCATCCCCACCGTGGAGTAGTGGCTGGGTTTGTCTATCTCTTGCACTACCAGATTCGGTGAAGAGTTTGCCAAAGATCTGCAAAGCATTGTTGGTCATATTCTTCAGGGTCTTGCATCGTGCAAACCATTCACATGCACGTTGCAAGACCCTGAGGGATCCTTAAAATCTTGAGAATTTTATGCCGACTAGACAGAAGCTTTATCTAAGTTGTCAGCACCCGGATTTTTCTTTTCGACTTTTGCCCGACTTATTAAGAACCCAAATAACTTCACCGGCCAGGAACGAGGAATAAAACGGTTTTCCCAAGCATAAATTTTATTAATCAAACCAGGTACAACCGTTGCTTTTCTACCCAGGGCATTCAATCCAACCCGCGCGACAGTTTCCGGCTGATGTTTAGTAATGGGCATCTTATTAAAATCTATCGTCATGTTTTTAGTCATGGGTGTTTCAGTTAGCCCCGGAGACAGCACTGTCACATCAATACCTAAAGGCTTAAGTTCTACATTCAGCGCTTCACCTAAAGTTAGTATGTAAGCTTTGCTTGCGGAATAGTTTGCTACATAGGGTACTCCCTGGTAGGCGAACAAACTCGATATTAATAAAATTCCTCCCTTGCCTCGCTCGGCAAAACGTTTGGCAAAAATGTGTGAAAGATTCATTGGACTAACAATGTTAATCGATAGTAATTTATCTTCGTCATCTTGAGCGTTGTCTATAAAAGCACCGTTATTTTCCACTCCTGCATTTGCAACTAATAATCCAATGTCGATTGTTTTTGTTGCGTCGTCAATCAACTGACTGCTTTCTGGTGTGCTTAAATCCTGTGCGATGGTGTGCACATTCACAGAATAGTGCCCTTCTAGCTCCCCTTTAAGCTCATCTAAATTATCCTGATTTCTCGCTACAGCGACAATATTCAAACCGCGCTGTGCAAGCTGATGACTGATGGCTTTGCCTATCCCTGATGACGCGCCGGTTACTAAAGCCCAGGGGCCGTATTTTTTGTCGAAATTTTTCATCTGTTTTTCTCCACAAATTGATAATTAAAATAGATTAGGCTGTGACTGCTTCTGTTAAATAATGCTTGGCGAGTTTACCGAGGTAAGATCCGCGAACCGCAAGAAACTTCATCAGTAACTCGGGATATTCTGGTGCCACTGCACGCTCAGTTGATGTACGAACAGCAAGCGCATCGCGCCATTGGTTAACCTTCTGGAAATGAGGTAAACATTTAAATTCGACAAATTTTTCGAATACATCGAAGTAACGAAAAACAGGTGCAAAAGCAGCATCAACTAACGAATAGTCTTTGCCCGAGAAGTATTTGTCATTTGGTAATTCCGTATCTTTTAGTTCGATGCCCTGTAGTTCATCGTTTGCTTGTTTATCAATTACTAATGCTTCTTTAAATACTGCACCGTCTAGAATATTTTCAAGCTGTCCGAATTTCTGATAAAGCTGTTTTTCTGCTTGCTCAAAATCAGCTCTGGAAACAGCGTTATATAATTGACCAATATTGTTGAGTGTTGCTGAAGCAAATTCTATCCAGGCTCTTTGCCTGGCTTTCTCAAGTGGCACACTGGACAATAAGCCACTATCGCCAATTTCATTGATATATTCTGCGATAACCGACGATTCAAATAATACTGTGTCATGGTTAATAACCAATACAGGAACTTTACCTAAAGGTGATAACTTCAGGAACCAATCGGGTTTGTTATTCAGATCGATATCGATCCGTTTGTAAGCAATGCCTTTTTCTTCCATCGCGATAACGGCTCTCTGTACGTACGGACAAAGGCGATGACTAATTAAAGTCAACTGCTCAATATTACTACCATTTGTTTGCATAATAACCTCTTCAAAATTTGCCTGATGATTTAGCCAGAGACTCTCTTTTCTCTTCAATTGGCTAACCGGTGAAGCCAGTTTATACTGTGCAATAAAAATAATAAATAATCGATATTGCACTCTCACTGTGCAATAATGAACAGCACAAGATCCATTACCAAGGGGAAAGATTTGAACTGGGATGACTTTCGTTATTTTCTTGCGCTCGCCAGAGGACATACAGTGAGCGAGGCAGGAAGAGTGCTGGGCGTTAAACACACAACGGTCGCACGACGGATCAAATCTCTTGAAGATGGGCTCGCTACCCGTTTATTTGACCATTTGCCCGATGGTTATGCGATGACACAGGCAGGTGAAAACCTTTATCAACATGCACTAGAAATGGAACAACGAGCATTAGCGGTTGAACGAGAAACACTAGGGCTAGATACACAGCTGAAAGGTGAGTTGAACTTAACGGCTTCGCACGATGTGGCCAACCGGCTGATTGTCCCACACTTAGGATTATTTAATCGTGCTTATCCGGAAGTGGAACTCAACTTGTTGAGCTCGGCTGGACTGGTCGATTTAGCAGCTCGCCAGGCAGATATTGCGCTAAGGCTAACCCCCAGGCCACCTGAATATTTAATTGGCAAAAAAGTACTGCCTTTACGACACGGCATATACGCAACAGAAGGATATCTGAAGAAAAAACGTCAACATGAGCAAGTGATTTTATGGCTTAATGAAACAGAAAAACCAGAATGGGTAACGGATAATTTCAAGAATTCAAAGGTTATAATTCGCACCAGCGATATTACTACTATGCAAGGTTGTGTTGAAAACCACATGGGACTGGCGAGAATGCCTTGTTACATAGGAGACTCAAGCAAGGCGCTTAAAAGGCTTAATGTAAAGTTAAAACCTTCCGATTGGGGATTGTGGGTACTCAGTCACGTTGACCTGAGAGCAACAGCAAGAGTGCGCGCCTGCCGAGAGTTTTTGATCGATATCATCGAGCAACAAAAAGGCTTAGTTGAAGGGCTAGATTCAAATTATATAAATTAATTCAAATAAGCAACTCATAACCCGAGTACGCTCTCTGGCTTCTATAGCAAAAACAGGGGTTATCGGAACTATGTGGTCAGGTACTGACGACCCCCACAGCCACACTCTAGTCAAAATTAAGTGTAATATAATTGGCTGCTAATCACCTACTAATTTCAATGGTAGACCCTGAAGAATCCTGACGCTGAAAAATCTCCACTTATTTTCAAGGAGCAATAGGATGAGTGTTGCCTGACGAGACTTAGTCGATTGCGAAACAGTGAAGTATACCAACACTGGCTATCCGTTATAATCTTATTGCGATTTAACTACTACGGATACTATTTGGCTAACCGCGCTTGACTTCCCAGATAATTTTGGAGGATGCTAGTACTCTTTCATAGTGTTAACAGGAATTAAGCCCTGAGGGATATAACATGCTTCAGCTAATTGTATGGAGTCGACGTCAATTTATTGTCAACACTGGGATTATCGCCGGCGCATTATGCACTAATGTTTGGCCTATCTCGCAAAAAGCTGCCTCGAAATCGTTTAAATTTAGCATCTATGTCACCCTGAAAGCCGAACATCGAATCTTGATCGTAATCCCTGTGCCGGAGATAGGACAAGGAGTGCGTACCGCATTTGCGCAGCTATTAGCCGATGAGATCGGCATCGATATAAAAATTATTGATGTAGAGCAAGCTCAAGCTGACCCCAGCTATGGCGGTATGGCTGCTGCGGGCAGTGATAGCATGGCCGACTACGTCGAGATTTTGCGCCTTGCTGGGGCCGAGATAAGAGATCGCCTTAGCCGCGCTGCGGCAATTCATTTTGACTGTGAGCCGAGTGGTATAGAAATCAAGTCGAACAAGGCCATCTCCATCGACTCAGCGCAGACGATCAGCATTTTCTCTCTCGCAGCAAGTGCGGCAACACTGAAACCGTCTTCGCAAGTTCGACCACGACCGTTTGCTGACTACCCCAACGTCGGCCACGATTTATCACTGATAGACGGGAAGGAACTGGTTACCGGTGCAGCGGAGTTCGGCATGGATATCCGACTACCCAACATGTGTTTCGCAGCCATAGCACGGAGCCCAGTGTTCGGTGGCCATGCTGAATCTTACGATGATAAATCGGCGCGAGGGATCAGCGGAGTGATTGACGTGTTCGAACTATCATCCATTCGTTCGCCGGGTAACAGTTACGCATCAACAACAAGTGGTATAGCTGTATTAGCATCCTCATCCTGGTCTGCATTAACCGCGCGAGACTCACTGGAAGTCAAATGGGGTACCGGGACAAACGCCACTGAATCCAGTGAAGGTATCGAGCAGCGGCTGTCTTTGGCCATGTCTGTATCTCCAGATACCATATTGCGATCTCAAGGTAACTCTGCACAAGCCTTACAACAGGCGGATAAGACGCTCGATGCGAGCTATCAGCTTCCGTTACTAGGCCATATGTGTATGGAGCCGATGAATTTTACTGCACATGTTTCAGAGCAAAACGTCCAGCTTTATGGACCAACCCAGGTACCTCGTTCTGTGCAAATATTGGCAGCCAAGTTATTGAAAAGACCTATTGAGCAAGTAAAGGTTAATGCTACTCGTTGCGGTGGAGCATTCGGTCGACGGTTAGCATTTGATTATGCCATTGAAGCGATACTACTGAGCCAGCGAGCCAAGCGTCCGGTCCAGCTGGTATGTTCCCGCGAAGATGACAGCTATAACGATTATTTTCGCGCCCCCAGTGTCCACAAGCTGTCTGCCGGGATCGATAAATCAGGACAGGTTATTGCCTGGCGCCATCACATCGCTACCAGTTCTCTGCGCAGCCATATTGCAGGCCAACCGGTTACGGACCCAGCTAAATACGATGTGCAGGGTGCCGCAGAATTAGCATTGTCGGTAGCCAATATTGAGATAGCGTATAGTCATCGAACTATTGGTGTGCAATGTGGTTCGTGGCGCTCTGTCTCACATTCTTTCAATACTTTTGCAGTCAATGTTTTCATTGATGAACTTGCACAAAAAATTGGTATTGACCCGATACAATTACACCATCGATTATTTGCAGGCAAAGGCACAAAGACAATTAATCTACCCTTTAGCGGTCGTCGAGGCCAAGAACGAACCGATTTAGATCGCTACCGCAATGTTTGTGACGCAGTTGCCTTGAAAGTAAATTGGACACAACGGAAACAAACCGAAGCGTTAGGTTTTGCAGCCTGCCGCTTCAAAAATACCTACTGCGCTACAATTGCATTGGCGATAATGAAGAATGGCAAGCCTAAGATCATCAAGATCACAACAGCCATCGATTGCGGCCGGGTAATCAACCGCAACGGTGTCGCAGCACAAGTTGAGGGCGCGGCGATGGACGGCTGGGCCAGCGTATTTTTATGGTCACAAAGCATTCAAAAGGGCAGTCCCCAAAAAACGAATTTCGATACTTACCCCATGCCCGCTATTGCCGATGCACCTGAGATAGAAACAGTTATCATATCTTCTAAGCAACCTCTCTCTGGCGCGGGTGAACCGCCTTATCCTGCCGTTGCGCCGGCAATAGTCAATGCATTAGCTGTGCTCACAGGTCAAAGACATCGCAGCTTACCCATAGGGCTTTCGAATTAGTAGCGATAACACTATTAATGATTGCGATAATTTTTTAAAGGGAATTTAGCCAGAGTTTTGTGGATCTCTTTAATACTTCGGGACCTCGATAATCGCGATACCCCAAGCCTTGTCACTTCCTGGCAAACGGGCGGAAAAGGCAAGAAACTTTCCATCAGGTGACCATATAGGGTGGTTCGCGCTTAGTTGAAAAGGTGTCAACTGTCTTGCAACTCCCCCGCTGCGATGGATCACGAAAACTGCATACTGGCCTTGCTGGTTACCTCGATTCGATTCGAAAGCGATCCATTCGCCGTCTGGAGACCAGGATGGGGTCCTACCCTGTTTCGGATCCAGTTGCTGCAATATCCCCTTTTTATCCAGCAACCAGATGCGGTTGTTGGTCTGGTCATACGGACCCCTGTTTCGCTGTCCTGCAAAGGCGACGAATTCTCCTCCAGGCGATACGCTTGGCATCCCTGCCAGGATTTCCTTAGGGTTGGTTAATGGCTCTACGGTCTGAGTTTTGAGGTTGATCCGCTTTATTACGCCACTGTCACCTTCGAAATCCACCACTGCGAGACTGTGTCCATCCGGGTACCACGACGGGTAATATAAGGCGTTAGACAGATCATCGAATGCAACGGCTCGTGCATCTGAGCCATCAGCATTAATCAACCAAACGTTCGCCTCGAGATCGACGCTAATACCGGTGAATGCAACCATCCCATTTTGTCCCGAGCAACTTGCTCGAGTAGCCGCTACCGGCAGGGAGGACCGTGCGAATCGACGCGGTACACCACCATCAACAGGGACTGCAAAGAGCTGCCAGTGGTCACTACCGACCGGATTGCGGCTGAATAGTAGTGTCTTGCCATCCATTGAAAAACAGACCCAATAATCCCTGAATTTGACATTTGAGGTCACGAACCGGTAGATTGGAAGCAAATTTGCCTCAAGGGACTTTCCTGCAGCTACGCCACCCACTGAAAATACTAAGGCAACGCAAAGCAGTAAAGCAATCGGAGCAATCTTACCAGGCCGCATTATTATCTCCCCTTGTCATCGCCTGTGGATCCAATACACAAAATTTGATAATCATTCAGTGCCGGAAACGAACTTGTTACTTTTACCCTGAACTTGATTGTCGGCCCTGTAACAATTGAAATTTTATGCGGGGTTTCGTTCCCACAACACGTTTACAATGACCCACTTCCCGTTCCACTTTGCCAATTGCAAGTAGTCTACCCACTGCGGGCCGATCACTTTCGCTACCGCCGCATTCTCGAAAATATCCAGAATGACCACGCGACTTGTTTTACTCGGAACATCGGCAGATTTTCCTCCGCCCGCTCGGGTGTAGTTGACTAATGTCATTGCTCCCATGTCGCTTAATCGACTCTTGCCGCTTTTTGGATCGGTGTAGATCATCCGTTTTGCTAGTTCCGGGTGCAGTGCGCGCTGCATTCGTTCGGAGTCGGCTGTGTACCACCCTTCTCCATAATCCATAGCCGTTGCTAAAATCGCATCACGTTCCGTTTGACTCGCTGCATTTATGCTTGCAAAGATAAACAGTGCCGCCAGCGCGTAGGCAAAAAATGTTCGCATCATTATCAGCTCCTCTCGTTTACTCCTAAATGATTGATTTCGTCGGCTAAAAAATTCGCTTTTTCATATGATCCCAAATACATAACTATGAACCTAATTAATAACAGGATATCGGTCTAATCAATCGTACTACTATACTCATCGAAATTAAACAAAGTTCCAAACAGTCACTATCTCACACAAACAATAGCAATTCACCTACGGCCGTGATCGCAGATTAGATATTTCATCCAATTTTCCAACCACTATTATTGTTTTTTCTAATTTCATTTAATGTGAAACTTTGTCCTGCTCTAAATTCGAATAAATACCTAATATCAAAAACAGCAGGTATTCTCAAGACCAATAGCTATATTCAGATCATTTTCTAATCGATTGGAATCACGGGCGAATCAAGGGTGTCAGAACAACGTGAAAGTACTACTGCGAAGTTTCAGGTTCATCTAAACTCCTCGGTCAAATAAAAAGGCGTTGCAAACCAAAATGGCGGTCGCAACGCTAAGGGGAAGTTGTTTTATCTTATCGGTTCTTTTTCATAAACTTAAGGATATAGCCGGCAATAACATCACCATCTTCTTCCAATGCAAAGTGACCGGTATCCAGGATATAAAAGTCCAAATTTTTCAAATCACGTTTGTATGGATGCGCGCCTTCTTCAGGGAAAATATAGTCGCCTTTACCCCACACCAATAACGTTGCTGGCTGGTGTTTTCTGAAATACGCTTGCCATTCCGGATAAAGCGCTGGGTTGGTTCCATAAGAATAAAATAATTCTAATTGAATTTCTTTATTTCCAGGGCGGTCTAACTTAGCTTGGTCAACAATCCAGTTATCCGGGCTTATGGTTTCTTTGTTACGTGTACCATTAGTATATTGCCATTCAGTAGCACCGATAGTTAATAATGAATCGCGCAGTGTTTTGGCATTTGCCTTTGATTTATCTTTCCAATAGGCTTTAATCGGCTTCCAAAAATCGCGTAACCCTTCATTGTACGCGTTACCATTTTGAATAATTAACCCTTCTACTCTTTCAGGATGAGCTGCGGCAATTCTGAAACCAATAGGTGCGCCATAATCCATCACATACATCGTGTATTTTTCTGCCCCGACTTTGGCTAAAAAAGCATCAGTAATTTTAGCCAGGTTGTCAAAGCTGTATTCAAATTCGTTAAGTGATGGCATTGAACTATTACCAAATCCCGGGTAATCTGGCGCTATTACGTGATACTGCTCAGACAGCTTAGGGATTAAATCGCGGTACATATGAGACGATGTTGGAAATCCATGTAATAAAACAATGGTTTTTTCATTTTCAACACCCGCTTCGCGGTAAAAAATGTCCTGGTTTTGTACTTTGATTGTTTTATGTAAAGTTTGGCTCGCTTTGGCGAGATTGACCCCGCCAAAATTAAGTATAAAGACTCCAGCGGCGGCGACTAAATAACTCTTTATCGAACGTTTGTTTGGTGTGGTGTGAAAAGGTGCTTTCATGGTGATTCTCCGATTAAATATAAATGTTAATTAATGTTTTGTTAATAAGCCGTTTTGCTCGCTTTCTAATAATTCAGTAAAACCACCTATCGACTTACCCGCGATAAATATTTGCGGATAGGTTCTTGCTGAAGTTCTTGCGTGCAGTTGTTGAATTTTTTCTGGTTGTTGATAAACATCATATTCAACAAATGCTAACCCTTTATTGGTTAATAGCCGTTTGGCGTGGGTGCAATAGCCACAACCGGGTCTGGTATAAATTTCTATATTTGACATATCCTTTCCTCGTTAAAGTCTGTTTTTTTAAAGACTGTGCGTGATTCGATGGAGCTATTATTACTGTCAATGAAAAAAAGATAAATAGGGTTGCCGTGGAATGATTGTCAATATACCATTGACAATCTATTTGAAGGGGAGAACCTGGTCATGGATACCATAGATGGATTAAAAACGGTGATCGCGGTGGTCGAAACAAGTTCATTTACCGCCGCAAGCAATAGACTAGGCATATCAAAAGCCTTGGTCAGTAAATACGTCGGCGAGGTGGAAAGTCAGCTTGGGATTCGATTATTTAATCGGACCACCAGACGGCTTGCTTTGACGGACGCGGGACGTTGTTATTATGAACAATCGACTAGCTTGCTCGAACAGTTTTCTGCCATGGTCGATAATGTTACGGGTGAGCAAACCAGTCCACGAGGTTTATTAAGGATCAGTGCTCCCGTGACCTTTGGTGAAATGCAACTGTCTGCAATATTGCCGAAATTCCTGACCATGTTTCCTGAGTTGAAAATAGAGTTAATTCTTACCAATGGTGCCGTTGATATGCTAGAAGACGGCATTGATGTCCGTATTCGGATTGGCGGCGTTGACGACTCAAATATGATAGCCCGGCAACTAAAGGTTTTTCCATTAGTTCTAACGGCATCGCCCGTCTATATAGATCGGTTCGGCTTGCCACAAACACCTCAACAGGTGGCTGAACATCGATGTATTATTGACAGTAATTTTAGAATCGGTAAGCAGTGGCCCATTATTTCGCCAGACGGTATTGCTCATACCATTAATGTTAACTCTTCAATTGCGGTTAACAGCCCGCAGGCGGTACGAGAAGTGGCAATTGCCGGTGGCGGTATCGCCATGACTCCTCAATTTATTGTTGAGGATGCCATTGATGACGGTCGATTAATCCCAATACTGCCCGAATACACGACGTTAGAGTTTGGTCTATTTGCCATATACCCACACCGAAAATATGTAGCGAAAAAAGTGCGTTGTTTTATAGACTTTATGCTGGCAGAATTTTCAGATAAAAAATAAAGGTTGGGGCTAAAATAGGTGTTTCAGGCAGCAACGGTGCGCGCGATAACAACTAGTTTAACTGGTCAACTAATTCCTTGGTAATTCTATTCACGACCCGAAGCAAACAGCGATGGTGATTATAGATTCGCTTTCCATAAATCATCTGAATTAACGGTTTTATCAGTACCTGTAATCAAGGGCGTCTTGATTTCCTTGAAATAGCTTTCATCGTGAAAAATCGCTTGCTTATTGCGTCCACGATTCATTACAGGGTGAAAGGCTCGTTCATATCCTATTCTAGTGAGTCTAAGCATGTTTGATATCGGATAGGAATCACTATTACAATACAATTTACATGACCCCTTTTTTTCACCTTAAGAAAAATTGGGGGCCAAGTCCTGACGGATCCACACTATTTTTAACAACTTAATTTTGAGCCAATCAACGACGTAATTAGCGACGACTAAATTATATTCCATTTTCCTGCCAACCTTATTGCGTATTTATCCGACTAATTGATTGTATCGCAACTATTTCAATGGCGACGAATATTAAAAGTCTCTGCCACTGGGGACATAAATGGTGGTGGTGACCCGATTTATTTGAGCGCCACTAATGGTGATATTTATATTAAAGTCTTAAAAATAAACAAACACTAAATCAAAGCATATTTAGATAAAAGTGTCAGTTCTTTGAGAACAAGACTATCAGCCTCAACGTTTTTTTGTGAAAGGGTATGGTTATGCGATTTATTTTATTGGTAGTGATACTTTTGATTTGTGGCCTTGTACAAGCTAATCAGACAGAAGAGTGGCGCCGAAGCGTAGACGGTATCATCAATGACGTTTTAGCTATTCACCCCGCACCATTTCAAAAAACTGCAGAACTAATTTGGCGTCGAAAGGCACAAGCATTAAAGAACGAGCTACCTGCTCTAAGCGAGGAAAAGAGATTAGTACGGCTAATGCAGTTAATAGCTTTAATTGGTGACGGGCACACCAGGATTGAATTGATAAATTATAAATATGGACTATGGTATCCATTTCGTATTTATGAATTCAATGATGGCTATTTTGTTACCAGTGTACATAAGAGCCACCAAGACTTGGTTGGTATGGAGGTCATTTCAATTGCCGGTTATCCTGTAGGTGAAGTTCTTAAAAACGCTCGCAGTCTTATGGGGGCAGATAATCAGTTTGATGCCAAAGAAAGACTTTATGCTGTACATAACGCCTTTTTAATGAAAGGTCTAGGATACGCGAATGAGGACAATTCACTAAAGATCACATTCAGATCTAGCAATGGCTCACAAATAACTAAAACATTGCAGGCTACAAGAATGGCCAAGGGGTTCTACCCCGATGGAGTTCCCATATTCGATTGGACTTATCGGCATGAAGTGTTTGGTACTCCCATAGGTAAGAACGAAGATACTAGTCGAAAAGAATGGATTGCAGCGTATGGTAATACAACTTCTTCAGATTTTTTGGTTCAGGGTAATGGCCGCCCAGTTTATTTTCAGCACATGTCTCGCTATACCCGCCGTGCAATTCCAGAGAAAGATGCCTATTACATCCAGTTTAATCAGACCGATGACTTTGGCATGGTTGGATATCTGAAAGAGGCTTTTACAGAAATAGAGCAGCAAAAACCGAAACGTTTGATTATTGATATTAGAAATAACTTTGGCGGTGATGGTAGTACCGTAGTTCGAATGATCCATCAATTCATTCAACGTAAGAAAGAGAAGCTTTGGCAAGAGTTATATCTGATCACCGGTCGCAAAACGTTCAGCGCTGCAGTAGCTGTAATTGACGCTTTTGTTGATAACACAAATATCACGCTGGTGGGAGAGCCTGCGGGTGCTGGATTAAATTCTTATGGTGATGCGGTCTCTAGAAAATATCCTGCCATTGGCGTCAATTTCAGTGTCTCAACTCTACGTCATCAGCTTGGTCAATCGAATGACTTACGCCCATTTATTCCTGTTGGTGTTCCTACTCCATTGTCATTTGATGATTATATAGTTGGTCGAGATGTAGCAGTCGATCCGATTTTAGAAGGTATGGAAATGCGTAGTATAGAAATTATCGCTCTCGACCTAGGGGGTACCAAAGCTAGAAAAATCTATAACCAACGCAAAAATGCGAATTCTGATCTTGACTGGTACCGCTCTCCTGAAGAAATTGCGTTGCGCTATGTCGCAATGGAACTGACTGAACAAGGTCGACACGAAGATGCTATAGAGACTGCGCGGTTAAACACGGAAATACATCCCTATATTTGGAATACATGGTATAACTTAGCTGGTGCACTTTCGGCAGCAGGCTCTCCTCACCGCCAAACACGGTACAGTAGCTATAAATGTGTATTGCTACTTGAACCATCGAACTGGAACGCTGTTGCTATTCAAAGTCTTTTTGAAAGGGATAAAGTTAATCCGGTGCCTGAATATGGTTGTCCTATTAAAAAATAACGGCACATCCTGTGTTAAGAATTTAATGTCTCATGGTGCCGAGTATTTGCGGCAGCTTTTTGTGATTTTCAGCGGATTTTTTCGGGTCGAAGCCTATTCAGGATTCTTCATGGTCAAGTCTTACATCGTGCAATGCTTTTGGAGTAGATCGTGTATTACTATCTTGATGATTTGACAATAAACACAGTAAAAAAGAAGGTCTGGCGCTCTCAGCAAAGCCTCAAAGTCAGTGGCCTCAATTTTCAATTCCTGTCTTTTATGCTCACTAAAGATACTGCGGTTGTGACATTTGATGAATTGATAGACGGTGTGTGGTCTCCAGCAATAGTAACCGAAGATACAGTCATTCAACGTGTTCGATTACTGCGGAGTGCATTAGGTGATAACCGACATGACCCTCGTTATATACGGTCAGTGCGCGGACGAGGTTATCAACTCGTTGCTCAACCCACCACAGACAATGTGGCATTGAAAAAAGAAACTAGTTTACAAACCAACCGCTCCCGCCCACTGGTCTGGTTAACAACCGGTGTGCTGGTACTCTGTTTATCGTTGTTATCAAGTTTGGAAGGACTTAGTGGGTTTAGTTTATTCGAGGAAGCTTCCAATAAGGATGCCACTAACAAGTTTCTTGAGCGAGCCGAATATTACGCGAGCATTGGTCAGAAAGATAACACTGATCGCGCCATTGGACTATTCCAGCGAGTTTTATTGGCCGAGCCGAAAAATACTCAGGCCATGATAGGCCTAAGCCGGGCCTACACGGTGAGTATGTGTCGGTTTAATGCTCATTGGTCACGTGCAGAGCAAGCTGAAATTCTGGCTAGGAACGTCATTGCCTTCGAGCCAGGTAATTTTGATGCGTTTAGAGTACTTGGGTTCTCTCAGGATTGTCGTGGCCAAACCCTGGCGGCCAGGGAAGCGTATTTACATGCTATTGAACTCGATCCAAACCATGATGTAAAAAGCCAATCTGCACTAGCCTATTTACTCGGGGAAACTGGAGAGCTTGCAAAAGCGCTGGCTATTAATTTGTTTGTGAGTCATGCAGATCCTGGGCAGACATTCTCGCTCATACAGCTCGCCCGGGTCTATGAGCTGCTGGGGCTCTACTCAAAAGCCGAACCATTGTATGCCGAGAGCTTTGATTTGTATCCAGATAATATATTCTCAAACGTATCCTACCCTCGTCATTTGTTCCATCAAGGAAAGTTCTTAGCTGCAAGAAAAATAGTGGCCAAGGCAAAAACAAGACCTGCTCACCCAGACTTGTTGGTATTGTCGGCAGAACTAGCTCTACTAGACAATGATGTCGCGCAAGCGAAGAAGGATTTGCTAGCGGCGGCGGCAATGCGTCCTTCGGCCGAACACTTGGATTTACTGGTTAAGTTGTATCCCACGGTCCAGCAGCCGATTGATTGGTTGCCAGAAAAACTGGCTACTCTAAAGGCAAATTCAAAATCATCTGATCCTGAAGATTGGCTCAAGTACGCTTTGATCCATCAAGCTCTTGGTGAAGACCAAGAGGGTATCAACGCTTTGTTATCCGCTGTGGAATCGGGATATCGAAATGAAGCTTACCTGAAGCTTTCACCGTTTTTTAAAAAATTACGTTTAAAGCCCGAATTTAGCAGCGTCATTGAGCGTATCAATCTGGCAGTAAGGCAAGAACTAAATGAAGTACATGCCTCAGGTTTGTTAACTCGTAAGATAAAGTTGTCGGACATAAAGCTGTTTAATTTAGAGCAGGCAAAATATAGTCAGGCACAAACTCCTGCTGAATCCTAAGTAAGGTTCGGTGACTGTAGTTACCTGCGTAAAATGCGACCAATAGCTCCAAGTCAGGGATACCCATTACAATCTGACCTCCATTGCCAGCCGCAAAAAAAGCGGTTACCTGGCGATCCTTGTATGGGTATTGCAATGACCACCAGGCATAACCGTAGCCCTTGTCCTGCATCTGGTAAATTGCCGAGATTGACTTTTTGGCATAGTCTTTACTGATGATGCGTCGACCATTCCAGGTGCCTCCATTCAACATCAATTGGCCCAGCTTCATAAAATCGCGCGGTCGCCAGTAAATTCCGCCGCCTAGGTAAGGTTGCCCTGTTGGTGAGAGGTTCAGGTAATAGTGGTTGATCTGCAAGGGGCTGGCAATTAACTCCAGGAACAATTCTTCCAGCTTGCGACCGCTGGCGGCTGCCAGCACTGAGCCAACCAAATTCATACCTGCGGAACAATAAACCGCTTTTTCTCCGGGTTCCCTGACCATATCCAGATCCATCGTGTAACGATACCAGTCAGCCTGTTTTTCCTGCGACTGCATAGTACCTTCATTGCCTTTTGATGAAGAGTCACCATCATCGCAATCTAGTCCAGACGACATGCTGAGCAAATGTTCCAGATTTATTTTTTGCCGACGGAGATCAGTTGCCGTTTCATTACTTGCCGTCTTACCAAGAATGGTTTGGAAAACCGGACTGGTCAGTGCAAGTGGTGCTCCAGAGTGGATTACTGCACCAGCAAGTACCGAGGCCAGGCTCTTGCTGGCTGAACGAGTATCATGGGCTTTGTTACGATGAAAGCCATGGAAGTATTCTTCCAGAACCAGCTTGCCAGAGCGAGCGATCAACATACCATGAATATAGGGGTCATCAATCGAGTCCGCTGGTTTAAGCACAATTTCGTCGATAAACTGAGAAATGATTTTTTCGTCAATATGTGCTTTTTGCAATGAGCCAATCTGCCAGCCATCCTCCGGAATGAATGGTGGAGGTGTATATTGATACGGCTCGGGAAACTTGCCTCGAGCATAAAAGTGACTATCACTGTCATTAGTGAGCAGACGCATGTCATAGAGGTTTCCACGAATGTTAACTGCCATGCGACCTGTTTGATATTGCGCCTCGGCAAGTACAGTTTCCTCCGAGTTGCGAAAGAACTGACCAATCCAGCGAACAGAGTCGCCCACTCGCTCCACCCGGTCTAAGTTATAAAACACGCCAAACCCGCGATCGGGGTTGCGAAAAAATGCACCCAGTGAGTCATCTTGTCGTTTCCAGACGGATAAAAAAAGTGAAAACTCATCTAAAAGAGGCACAATTTCACCACGCCACCGCTTGTCACCCTCAGGAATAAGTATCACGGGTGATGCGTGCGGCATACCGTTGTTGATAGTGCCAGGCTGGGTCCAGTGTCCCTTAATCTGCCTAGTTGCATGATCAAGCTTTCCACTGAAAGAGCCCCGGTTGCCAGGTATACTGAAGGACAGCTCAGTACTCGTATCAACACCCTTGGTAGGAATAGACAGCTTGTATCCCGCCACATCAACCAGCCAGTGGTCGCTCTCTAGTTTGATAAACAGATCACCCTGAATTTCCGGTCCCGCAATACGTTTTCCTTCCCACATGCCGATCAATTCACCGTCACTGGCTTCAGCCTGGCTATAACTAGTGGAATAAAGTGTCAGACTTAATGAGAAAATAATTATTCGATTTACAAAAGTTGTCATTGAGATATTCCTTCCTATCAAAATAAGTATCATAAAATTGCCCATCATGTTTACTGGTATGGATGGTCCGATAGCTTGACATGCTCAGCGATTTCCAAGCAGTGACATGATGACTATCATGTCGATGAAGTTCCTGAAAGTACAATGAAGGTTTATGAAGAAACCATTTTCAATGTTTTTTTCGTAAAAAGATAGACAGGTTCTTGTGTTTAGCATAGACATTGAAGAAGTAAGTGGGCTCAAGCCTTGCAACGTGCATCTGAGAGAGTTGCACGATGCAATACTTGACCCTGAAGAATCGGTGAAACGGTTATTCTTTTGCATTTAAGCGAGCAACAAATAGCCAGAAAATTTCACGCCAATGTATCTAAACTCATTATGAAAATTTGCTATTGTTCGATTTACAAGGATTGCTGGATAAAAGAAAATTCAAAAATACCAGTGCCAGTTGCTCAATGCCCAGCCAATTCTTATAAAAGCTTTCCCCGTCAGCCATAAATAAAAGGGACAAGATTGCAGACAGTCACTATATCGTTAAAATCTCAGACAAGCAAAGGACATTCACCCACAGCAACGAATAAAAGGCTGCTATTTCATCCGATTTTCTGAGCGTTAATATTGGTTCCGCTAATCGGTTGAAATCAGATATTTCTCAGTTGCTTGTAAAATATTGGCTATATTGTAACTGTCTGCAATTATTTTTTTGAATTGGAAGACTAAATTGTCCTCTATTGTTGCTATGTTCACAACAAGCTGATTTTATGTAAGAATTCATTGACATAATTTCGATCGCCAAAATGAAGGAAATCCGATGGGGCGTAACCCCCCATTAAAATAGACAAATAAAAAAATAGAGAAAACCAATAAAGAGGAGAGTTGAATGTCAAATAAACCCTCAACCGTCGATTATGAAGATGTCTCAGCAGACTATCTCGACAAACGTCAATTAAAAAAGGGTGCCGCAAGCTGGATTTTATTGGCGAGCCTCGGCGTATCTTACGTAATTTCTGGTGACTTTGCCGGCTGGAACTTTGGTTTAGCACAAGGTGGATTTGGTGGAATGTTTATCGCTACGGTTTTAATGGCGGTCATGTATAGCTGTATGATATTTGGTTTAGCGGAACTGTCTGCTTCATTACCCACCGCCGGTGGTGGATATAGTTTTGCTCGTCGTGCCATGGGACCCTGGGGTGGCTTTTTGACCGGTACCGCCATTCTCTTGGAATATTCTATTGCCCCCGCTGCAATAGCGGTATTTATAGGCGGATATGTTAATGAAATATTCGGTCTTAATGGTCCGATGGTTTACGCCGTTTTCTATATCGTTTTTGTAGGTATTCATTTATTAGGCGCTGGAGAAGCATTAAAAATCATGATGATTATTACCGGTATCGCCGTGGTGGCATTGTTGGTATTTGCGCTAGGTTTGATCCCGTATTTTGATTACAACAACCTGTTTGATATTGTCATTAACGAACAAGCTATTGGTGCAAGCAAATTCTTGCCAGAGGGCTATCTGGGAATTTGGGCAGCGATACCTTTTGCAATATGGCTATTTTTGGCGGTTGAAGGCGTGCCACTAGCTGCAGAAGAAACTACTAATCCAGCGAAAGATCTGCCCAAAGGTATTATCATCGCGATGGCGATTCTTTTACTGTTTGCATTCTTAGTATTGTTCTTAGCACCAGGAGTTGCTGGTTCAGAATTAATGAAAGACCATGCCGCGCCGTTAGTGGGGGCACTGCAAGTTGTCTATGGTGAAAATTCGGGCATTGCAACATTCGTCAATATCGTGGGGTTATTTGGTTTGATTGCAAGTTTCTTTTCAATAATTTTTGCTTATTCACGTCAGGTATTTGCATTGTCAAGAGCCGGTTATTTACCACGTTTTTTATCCGTAACAGGGGAACGTAAAGTGCCAACAATGGCGCTAATTATTCCAGGTATTATTGGCTTTTTGCTTTCATTAACAGAACAAGGTGATTTAATGATCACCATGGCGGTATTTGGTGCCACAATATCTTATGTCTTTATGATGTTGTCTCACATAATTTTACGTAACAAAGAGCCAGACTTAAAGCGTCCTTACCGTACACCAGGTGGCACATTGACGACAGGCATCGCCTTGGTATTGTCATTGGTGGCCTTTGCCAGTACCTTCGTAGTGAGCTTAGAAGCGGCTTTATGGTCGGCTGTATTTTACGCCATCTTAGTTGCCTACTTCGCTTTTTACAGTCGTCATCATTTGGTTGCGAAATCGCCAGATGAGGAATTCGCAGCCATTCGCAATGCAGAATCGAAGTTAGACCGCGATATTGTCGAGGAGACGTCATGTTGAGCCCACGAGCGGTAAAAAATGTAGCCGATGCAAAAGCCATTGTAGCGGAACGCTGTTTAACCCACATTAAAGTTGGGCTATTTGACATCGATGGTATTATGCGCGGTAAATATATGAGTAAAGAAAAGTTTTTTTCTTCACTCGACAATGGCTTTGCCTTTTGTGATGTTGTTTTGGGTTGGGATTCAAAAGACCAGCTGTACGACAACGTGACTTATACAGGATGGCATACCGGCTATCCCGATGCCCCGGTTCGCATCGTTGCTGATAGTTGTCGTTCAGTTCCTTTTGAAGGCAATATGTTGTTATTTATAGCTGAATTTGCAGGTGACGCTGAGAAATTATGTCCACGGGGCTTGTTACAACGAGTATTGAAACAAGCCAGTGATATGGGCTTTAATGCTTCCGCTGCTTTTGAATACGAATTTTTCATGTTCAATGAAACACCCGACTCAGTACGTGAAAAAGGATATAAAAACCTCAATTCGATATCACCAGATTTTTTCGGTTATTCGATGATCAGAAACTCGGTACACGCCGAGTTGTACAATGATTTACTAAAACTTTGTGAAGACATGGATATGCCCATTGAAGGAATTCATACTGAAACCGGCCCTGGTGTTATTGAAGCCGCTTTGGCCCATGACAATGCAGGCAACGCCGCCGATAAGGCTGCGTTATTTAAAACTTTTGTAAAAGTATGGGCACAACGCAACAACATGATGGCAACATTTATGGCGAAGTGGTCTGGCGATTTGCCTGGACAAAGTGGTCATATTCATATCTCGTTGACTAATACCGATGGTTCGTCGGCCTTTTTTGATCCTGACAAACAATACAACATGAGTGATACGCAACGACATTTCCTTGCTGGGCAACAGCATTTAATGCCTGAATTTTTATCGATGATTGCACCGACGGTCAACAGTTTTAGCCGTATGGTACCAGGTGTTTGGGCACCATTAGATGCCACTTGGGGGGTCGAAAACCGTACCACCGCATTACGGGTTATTCCTGGCAGCGCTAATTCTCAGCGCATTGAATACCGTTTAGGCGCCGCCGATGCCAATCCGTATATTGCGCTTGCAGCGGCGTTAGCTTCTGGTCTTTACGGCATTGAGCATAAACTGGAACCATTACCACAAGTAAAGGGTAATGCCTACACCCAAAAACATCCCACAGCACTAACCCTGCCAGCAACTTTATTTGAGGCCGCCGGTCGTTTAAAGCAATCAAAATCTGCAAAGAAAATGTTTGGCAAAGAATTTGTTGCTCACTACGCTGCGTCACGTGAGTGGGAAGAGCGTGAATATCGCAAACATGTTTCCGATTGGGAATTATCGCGTTATTTCGAAATTATTTAAGAGCACCAATTTTATGGCTAATACCAAGATGCAACAAACCATCTCGCCTATTGATGGCTCGATTTACGTCGAAAGAGAGCTAGCTAACCAGGCACAGATAGACCAAACCGTGGAACAGGCAGTCAAAGCGCAACAACAATGGCGTCAAACCCCACTGAGTGAGCGTCGTTCTATTTGTTTAGCGATGCTTAGGGCGTTTAATGACAACGCAGACGAAATCGCTGAACAGTTGTGCTGGATGATGGGCCGCCCTATTCAATATGCCAAAAGTGAAGTAGCTGGCATGATAGATCGCGCTGAATATATGATTGCTATCGCGGAACAAGCGCTGGCGCCGATTGAGTTGCCACCCGTTGCAGGATTTCGTCGTTTTATTAAACATGAAGCACTAGGTGTCGCGTTTGTTGTAGCGCCGTGGAACTATCCTTATTTGACAGCGATTAACGCGATCATTCCGGCGATCATGGCTGGCAACGCGGTTATTATAAAACATTCCGCGCAAACACCATTGTGTGCTGAACAGCTAGCAAAGGCTTTTACCGCAGCTAAACTACCCGAAGGAATATTCCAATATTTACACCTGAGTCACCCAGATACTGAGCGTCTTATTAAACAACCGCAAATCGACTATGTTGCTTTCACGGGCTCGGTTGACGGTGGGGTTATGGTAGAAAAGGCAGCCAGCGGTCGTTTCATTGGCGTAGGTCTTGAACTCGGCGGCAAAGATCCGGCATACGTGCGCGCTGATGCAGATATCGATCAAGCCGTGGCGACTTGCATTGACGGTGCCTTTTTCAATTCAGGCCAATCTTGTTGTGGCATAGAGCGTATCTATGTGGCCAGTGAAGTATTCGACCTGTTTGTTAGCAAAGCAACCGCGCTGGTTAATGCGTTTAAGCTTGGTCGTTCAGATGATCCAAACACCACCTTAGGACCACTTGTGAAAACAAGTGCGGCTGATTTTGTTCGTGGCCAGATTAGTGATGCCGTTGCCATGGGTGCCATTGCTCATATCGATGCAGCCAATTTTCCACTTGATAAGCAAAGTACGCCGTATTTAGCTCCGCAGTTACTGACCAATGTTGATCACAGCATGCGCATAATGACCGATGAAAGTTTTGGCCCGGTTGTAGGAATTATGAAGGTCGATAGCGATGCACAAGCAATTGCCTTGATGAATGATTCTGAATTTGGTTTAACCGCGTGTGTCTTTAGCCAAAATGTAGATGAGGCGTTGGCAATTGGCGAGCAACTTGAAACCGGTACTTTTTTTCTTAATCGCTGTGACTATCTGGACCCGGCTCTGGCTTGGACTGGAGTCAAAAATTCCGGGCGCGGTTGCACGTTATCGACTTTAGGTTATGAATCATTAACCCGACCTAAATCGTTCCATCTTAAATTGCCTGGTTAAGGACGTTTGATGAATTTAGATAAATTTACCGCTAATTGGAATTACCCGACTAATATTCGACAAGGCATTGGTCGCATTAAAGAGTTACCCGGAATTTGCCAGGAGCTTGGCATGCATACACCATTATTGGTTACCGATCCTGGGCTAACCCAATTGTCGATGATTGCAAACGCGATCAAAGATTGTAAACACAATGGTCTCAACTGCGGATTATTTTCTGGCATTACCAGTAACCCAACGGGTGAAAATATTGTTGACGGAGTTAGAGCGTTTAAAGCCGGCAAGCACGACGGCATCATTGCTTTTGGCGGTGGGTCGGCATTAGATGCCGGTAAAGCGATTGCGTTAATGGTCGGGCAAGACCGACCATTATGGGATTTTGAAGACATTGGTGATAATTGTAATCGTGTCAATGTTGCCGCAATGGCACCCGTTGTTGCAGTGCCCACAACTTCTGGCACGGGCTCTGAAGTGGGACGAGCATCAGTTATTACGGACGCACAGCAACATGTGAAACGTATTATTTTTCATTCGAAGATGCTTCCGGCAATCGTTATTTTGGATGCTCAACTGACCACGGCATTGCCGCCCAATTTAACTGCCGCAACCGGTATGGACGCATTGTCACACGCGCTGGAGGCATATTGTGCGCCCTACTATCACCCGATGGCGGAAGGTATAGCACTAGAAGCAATACGTTTGGTTAAAAATTACTTACCGCGCGCCTATGTTGATGGTCAGGATTTAGAAGCAAGGGCGCAAATGATGGTTTCATCTACTATGGGCGCGACAGCTTTTCAGCGTGGTCTCGGCGGCATGCATGCACTTGCGCATCCGCTCGGTGCCACATATAACAGTCATCATGGCCTACTAAACGCCATATTGATGCCATATGTTTTGCTAGCAAATCGTGTGGCTATTGAACAGCGTATCACCCGATTAGCGCAATATATTGAACTCACTGAACCTGGTTTCGATAGTTTTCTCACCTGGGTAATAGAACTCAAGAAAACACTTAACATCCCCCACTCATTAAAAGAAATTGATATCGATTTGGTACGAGCCACAGAAATCGGCATCATGGCATATAACGACCCTTCAGCTGCGGGCAATCCCATCGCATTTAACTCGGCGCAATATAGTGATATTTTCAGAGCTGCAGTGAACGGTAATTTATAGCTGAGGCTATAGTAGGAAGTAACAAGAAATGAAATTAGGCATTTTAGTGTGCGATCATGTGCAAGAACAGTTACAGGGAGAATTTGGTGATTATCCTCAAATGTTCAAAGATACTTTGCTTAAGGTTGATGAATCGCTAGATATTGAAATGTTTGAAGTTGTTACGGGTAAATTACCAACGGATATTGATCAGTGCGATGCCTATTTAACCAGTGGCAGCCGTTGGGGTGTTAATGATGGTTTACCCTGGGTTGAAAAGCTAAGTGATTTTATACGCCAACTCTACCATGCAAAAAAGGGTTTTGTTGGTATTTGTTTTGGCCATCAGTTGCTCGCACAGGCACTTGGCGGCGAGGTCAACGAGTCTGATAAAGGATGGGGCGTAGGCATTGCATTTAGTGACGTTTGTCAGCAACAAGTATGGATGGAGCCGTATCAGTCAAAACTAAATTTGGTGGTTAGCCATAAAGATCAAATTGTAAAACTACCTACTGCTGCAAAAGTATTAGTGGGTAACGAATTTTGCCCGTATTCGATGATCCAAATAGCTGATCATTTTCTAGGGATTCAGGGCCATCCAGAATTTAGTCACTCTTATTCTCACGCCTTGATGGATAGCCGCAAAGATAGAATACCCTCTGATGTTATCGAAAAAGGGGTTTTGTCACTAGCGCATCAAGCCGACGCCGTTATTACAACGCAGTGGTTACTAAATTTTTTGAAGCAAACCATGGTAACAACAGAAAATAAGATGAGTTAAAAAAAGTGTTGTCATAGTAAATAATCAAACACCCAAGATATTAAATAATCAGACACCCAAGAGAATATTTGTAGACATATATGGACACCTCCATTAAGTCAAGCCAAACGCATTCCTTGACTGGAGAT
>CAZOBX010000020.1:0-2811 GCA_964578045.1 uncultured Kangiella sp.
TATTTTGCCTTGGTAGTCTTCCGATGGTTTCAATGTATTGTCCGGCAATCCCGATTTCTTCATGTGTTTCCCGTTTGGCTGTTGTTTCCAGATCTTTGTCCTCTGGTTCAAACTGACCACCGGGAAAGCTAATTTCTCCGGGATGGTGTTTCAAATGTAGCGCTCTTTTAGTCAATATGATATCCCAATGGTTATTGACCTCGTTTCTGACTAAAGGAAGCAAGACACTGGCTTGCCGAAATTCTTGCTTGGGATCTCTGCCGCTTGCTTTTAAGTAGCTCATCAGTGCCTTGTCTTCATCGAGATCTGAATCGATGATCTCGTTGACAGGATTAAGTGGCAGTAGGTGCTTTTTTATGAAGGCTTGATCCATCTTAGGCTGTTTTATCCTGTGTCGAGGTACTAGTGTATGGTCGGTAAAGTCGGAATTATCCAATGACGTTTTATCAAGAATCGGTAGGATTTTGCTGAGTTTATCGAAAGTCTCTTGATATTCCAAATCCAGTTGAGAATCTGCCACCAGCCCACCACCAGCCCAACAAACTAGTTTATTATTATCTGCAATCAAGGTTCTAATGCAGATATTGCTATCCATATTTCCTTCGAAATCGATATAACCAATAATGCCGCAGTAGATGCCTCGTTTGGCGGATTCAAGCTCGTTAATTATTTGCATTGCTCTTAGTTTTGGCGCGCCGGTTATTGAGCCGCCCGGCAAGGTGCTCGCTAACAAATCAAAATTATCGAAAGCTGTATCCAGATTTGAGGTGACCGTGGAAATCAAATGATGAACCGATTCAAAATGATATAAACCAAACAGTTCGCTGACTTTTACGCTGCCTTTGGATGCGGTTTTACTGAGATCGTTTCTGAGTAGATCAACAATCATCAGATTTTCCGCTTTGTCTTTTTCACTATTAAGTAATTGCCTGGCGAGTTGTTGATCAATTTGTGGATTTGGATCTCTAGGTAAGGTTCCTTTGATCGGTTGGGTGGTCACCTTACCTCGGTGGGATTCAATAAATCGTTCTGGTGACAGGCTGAGTATTTTTTGCTCACCAAAGTTTAAGAAAGCAGAAAAAGGGGAGTTGTTTTCTTTGGCTAATAATTGATAGGCCACAAAAGCTGAACCTTTAAATCTGGCGCTAAATCGTTGGGCAAAATTAACCTGGTAACAATCGCCCGCATAAATGTATTCGCGGATTTTATTAAAACCTTTGCGGTAATCCTTAAAGCTTAAGTTTGATTCGAACGGGCTTTTAAGATGAAAATTATCTTTTTGACCAAGATCTTTTGCACTAGTTAATAGGGCGAAAATTTTAGCTTTTAGCTTTAGCCATTCATTGGCGTTCAGCCCAAAGTTGTACAGTCTGGTGGTTTTACTTTCATGATCACTTATCAAAGCCCATTGATAAAGGCCCATTCGGATCAATGGGACATGGCTATCTTTATCGTCATCTTTACCATAACCGCTTGATTTGATTTGCTGTTGCATCCCGAAATCATAACTGATGTAACCAATCCAGCCGCCGTTAAAGGGTAAGTCTAAGGTTGCTTGATTATCAGATTGGGATTGAGTCGCTTCTCTGCGGTATTCGTGCAAAACCTGTCGCATGGTTGCCAGCGGATCGTTGCTGCTCAGTATTTGCCGTCGTTCATTCTTAGTGATCGTTATTTTGTCATTATCATAGCTTAACTGGACGCTTGGCTGGCAAACACAAATATCATACTGTCGATAGCTATTGGCTTTTTCGCCAGCATCTGAGTTTTGCCCCGTGCCACTATCTAGCAACATTGCCCATTGCTGTTCAAGCACGCCTTGCAGGGCGTGGTATTTCATATCGCTCGGGATATAATCTAGCTGTTCAAAATTCATACGGGCTCGGTCAATACTAGTTCGGGAAATACAATATTGGTGCGCCATTCTAACCGATAGCGGTAAAAGTTATTTTACTTTTGACGATTAAACCGGTCTAATTTGTTGATAAAGTCGATAACCAAAATACTCCGATGCAAGAAAAAAATTGTTCATTGTTAGAAATTTTTCCCAGTAATAAAATTGATGCGGTGGTAAGACTGCCTGGTAGTAAATATATAGCCAATCGTTTGATCCCGCTTTGCGCGCTGGCGTCCACACCTTCTGTTTTAAGCAATATTGTGGATAATGACGATATTCAGGCGGCTATTGTAGGTCTAAAAGCCCTCGGTTATCAGTTGAGCCTGGATGCAAATCGCTTATATATTCAACCGAGAAACACGCCTTTAAACCATCCTATTACCCTCAACACTGAGCATAGCGGGACCTTTTCCCGGTTTATCGCTGCAATCGCTTCGCTGGAATCAACTGATGTTACCATAGAGTGTTCTGCTAAAATGGCAACTCGGCCGATGCAGGAACTATTTACCGCGCTAGGAGAACTTGGCATTTCCGTAGACTCAAGTAATCAAAAACTACCGGCGACAATTCGCGGGCCGGCACTAAATCGAATTTGTCAACTTGACGCCGGGCGAAGTAGTCAGTTTTTAAGTGCGTTGCTGATGATTGGACCATTGCTCAATCAGGGGATTGAGATCCAGTTAATCGGCAATCAGGTCTCCAGCAGTTATGTGGATATGACACTATTCTGGATGAATAAACTCGCGGTAGAGGTTAAACAGGGCGAGCAATGTTATTCCATTGAAGGGGGACAGGAATATCACGGTATCGAGGTGACTATTCCCGGTGACGCGGTTTCCGCTTCTTACTTTATGGGGCTGGTTGGCATTGCTGGAGGCCAGATCGAAATTTTATCTTTTGATCATAATCATATG
>CAZOBX010000020.1:2821-10856 GCA_964578045.1 uncultured Kangiella sp.
CATTTGTTCGAGCACCTGATAAAACTTCGATTCACCCTGCAAAGATCATGATTCTTTGCAGGGTGAATCGAAGTTTTATCAGGTGCTCGAACAAATGGGCATGCAGTTTGAAAAAACAGATAAAGGCATTATCGCGTCAGGCAGTGGTGAGTTATCGGGGGTCGAAGTGGATATGGGAGAAATGCCGGATGTTGTGCAAACCTTGGCGGTAATGGCTTGTTTTGCCAAAGGTAAAACTCAAATAAAAAATATTGCCCACCTGGCCTATAAAGAATCGAACCGGATCAAAGATACTGCGACTGAACTTTTAAAGGCCGGCATTAAGGTTGAATATGGAGATGATTATCTAATGATTGAAGGTGGAAAGCCTGCAGCTGCGAATATACAAACTTACGACGATCATCGTATGGCGATGAGTATGGCTTTGTTAGGTGCTAAAACTAAAGGGATAAAAATTAACCATCCTGAGGTGGTCAATAAGTCATTCCCTAATTATTGGAAGCTGATGAGCGAATGCGGCTTAGGCTCGACCAACGCAAGCGGTTAATAATGACTAACATTAAAGACATGAGCAATAACGCCAATAATGAATTTGCCCAGGTCAGAAAAGATATCGATCAGGTCGATAGTGAACTGGTGGAATTAATTGCCAGGCGACTGGAATTGACCGGTAAAGTTGGCACCTTAAAAGCAGAATTAAAACTGCCTTTGTACGTTCCGAGCCGAGAATCTGAATTAATCGAAAAAAAACGCCAATTAGCAGAAAAGAAAAACGTTTCGCCAGATTTAGTCGAAGATGTTATCAGACGGATCATGCGAGACTCGTATATAAGCCAAAATAAAGCTCGTGCTCAAGTAAGCCAAACTCAGACTCGCAAAGTAGTGATAATTGGTGGAAAAGGGCAACTGGGTAGCTTGTTTGTCCAGTTATTCAAACAATCCGGTTATCCAGTTGATATTATTGATAAGGATGATTGGCAGCAAAGCGGCGCTTTGTTAAGAAGTGCATCCATCGTGATGGTGGCAGTGCCGATCCGAACCACCAATCAGGTGATTGAAAAACTTTCGATATTGGATGAACACTGTTTATTGGTGGACATAACCAGTATTAAGGAGTCGCCTTTAGACTCGATGTTAGCCGCCCATAAAGGGCCTGTAGTTGGTTTGCATCCAATGTTTGGGCCTGGGATCAATCATTTGGCCAAACAAACCATTGTTGTATGTCAAGGACGAGGTGAATCACAGAGCAAGTGGTTTATTGAGCAATTGCAAACATGGGGTGCCAATTTATCCTTTGTAGACGCCAAACAGCACGATCACCTTATGTCAATCGTTCAAGTACTCCGCCATTTTTCAACCATTGCTTATGGTTATCACCTAAAACAAGAAAATATTGATTTAAATAAAGTGCTTGAGTTAAGTTCTCCTATTTATCGATTAGAGTTGATCATGGTCGGCCGATTATTTGCGCAGGATTCTGAACTTTACAGTGATATTATTTTCTCCGATCAAAAAAATATTCCTATGGTTAAACGTTTCTTGCAACGTATGATGGATTTGTTAGAAATGTTGGAAACTGAAGATAAACCAAAATTTGCCGAGTTATTTGAAGAGGTTTCAAACTGGTTTGGTGAGCATGCGGAAAAGTTTCTGCATGAAAGTAATCAGTTGCTAGCTAAAGCAAGTGATGTTAAGAAATAAATAATAAGTGCTAAGTGCTAAGTGCTAAGTTCTAAGTTCTAAGTACTATAAGAGCAAAAGACTTGACTCATCACACTCAAGAAATTCCTATTATAGAACTTAGCACTTAGCACTTAGCACTTAGCACTTAGCACCTATACGAGAAATTTATGTCAGGCGATACATTAGGAAAATTATTCAAAGTAACTAACTGGGGCGAATCTCACGGTCCTGCGATAGGTTGTGTGGTTGAAGGCTGTCCGGCAAATATTGCTTTATCTGAAATCGACATTCAACCTTTTTTAGATCGCCGCAGACCTGGCCAAAGTAAACTGGTGACCCAAAGAAATGAATCTGACCAAGTGGAAATTCTTTCCGGCGTGTTCGAAGGAAAAACCACTGGCACCCCTATCAGTTTGTTAATTAAGAATCAAAACAAAAAATCAAAAGACTATGACGAATTTGCCAAACTCTATCGCCCCAGTCATGCTGATTTTACTTATCAGCAAAAATATAAAATACGTGATCCGGCTGGTGGTGGAAGGAGTTCTGCAAGAATGACGGCATCCAATGTGGCGGCCGGAGCAATCGCATTTAAGGTGCTTTCCAAAATGGGCATTGAAATCCTTTCCTGGGTGGATAGTGTAGCAGATATCAAAGCTGATATTGAACCACAACAAATTACCGCAGAACTGATCGAATCTAATCCGGTCCGATGTCCCGATATTGATGCGGCAAAAAAAATGGAACAAGAAATTTTGAAAGCGCGCAAAGAAGGCGATACATTGGGCGGTATTGTGCGGTGTCAGGTCAGGAATATGCCGGTAGGTCTCGGTGAACCACTGTTTGACAAATTGGAAGCAGACCTGGCCAAGGCCATGTTATCAATTAATGCCAGCAAGGGGTTTGAGTTCGGTTCAGGATTTGCAGGAACTCAAATGAAAGGAAGTGAGCATAATGACCTGTTTTACAAAGACACCTCCAGCGGCAAAATATTAACTGAAAGTAATTATTCGGGCGGTATTCAAGGCGGTATTTCTAACGGTATGGAACTTGATTTTAGAGTCGCATTTAAACCGGTCGCTACCCTGATGCAAAAACAAAGGACTTTAACCCTTGATGGGGAGTCGATTGACTATCACGGAAGAGGACGACACGATCCGTGCGTATTACCTCGAGCGGTTCCCATTGTTGATGCGATGGCCGCTTTGGTCCTTTGTGATCATTTTTTGCGGTACAAGGCATATAGTTAACTTCAACTCAGGATAAGAACAGCCAGATGTGATAGCTGCTTAGATTTTGAATCGCCCGACCAATTCAGATAACCGGTGAATGTCTTCTCGTTGTTTTTTAGTGCCTTGTTGAACATCGTTGATCTGCAGTTCACTTTTTTCTGACAGGGCTCTTATTGAAGTGGCTCTTTCAGTAATTTCCTGAGCGGCTTTCGCCTGTTCATGAGTCGCGTTAGCGATTTCTGCCGATTGAGTTTGAATATCAATAATGGCGGTAGAAATACTTGCCAAAACGGTTTGAACCATTTGAGATTTTTCTACTCCAATTTCTGCCTGTTCAGATCCACTTGCGACTGAGTCAACCACCTTTTTTGCACTTTGCTGCAGGTTGCCGATAATTTGTTCGATAATTTGAGTCGACTCTTGAGTACGGCTGGCAAGTGTTCGCACTTCATCGGCGACCACCGCAAATCCACGACCTTGATCACCTGCGCGAGCCGCTTCAATCGCAGCGTTTAAAGCGAGCAAGTTTGTCTGTTCTGCAATGCTTTGAATAACCTCCAATACACCTCCAATTTTTGCAGTGTCTTGATTAAGGCCATCGACTACGCCAGAAATTTGAGCAACAGTTTCTGCCAATGTTTTAATACTTTCAGAAGCCTGGTTAACCACCTCTACACCTTTGACAATTTGGCTTTCGGCCAATGAAGCAGAGTTAGACGCTGAAGACGTATTTTTGGAAATATCTTTTACCGAATAACTTAATTGTTCTGCGGCAGTAGCAACCATATCAGTCGCATCTTTTTGTTCACTCGCCTGTTTACTGGTTAAGTTGGTGATGGTCGAAATGCGTTCAGCGTTTTCATGTAAGTCTTCGACGGTTTGTTTGTTGAGTAACATAATTTCCTGGATATGTTCTACAAAGATATTAAATTGGTGAGAAAATTGTGAGACTTCATTGTTGTTGGTTACTCGTAAGCGTATGGTTAAATCGTTATCACCTTGAGCGACCTCTTTGATTGCATCCACGAGTTTGTTAAGGGGAGTGACAATTCTTTGAGCAATAATAAAAACCAGTAGGGCAATCACGGCCAGAATAATAAATGTTGCAATGGTTGCACTTTTAATACTATCGCTGATTGGTTTTTCAATTAAACTTGCCGGTACAATGATCCCAGCTACCCAGTCGATATAGGGGTTTTTTGAGGTGATCCTGTGGTAGGCGACCAGATGGTGGTCACCTTGCCAGGTGACATCCGAGATCCCTGTATCAGTGCGAGTCATTTTATTGTAGAGCTCAGAAAAGCCATCACCATCCGATAATGCCCTATCGATATCGGCGAAATGACTATCTACTTTTATGGTTTTATTGTTCGATGGAAATAATATAACTCGACCATCACGGTTAATTAAGAATGCTTCACCGAACCCCTGATATTTTAACTCGTTTTTGACTTTGTGTTCGATAGTTGAAATTAGAATGTCGACGCCTGCTACACCAATGAGTCGATTGTTTGGGTCGTAAACCGTTCTCTTTACTGAAGTGACAATTGATTTATCGACAAAATCCTCTTCAGGCTGAGTTACAAACATTTTGTTCTGTTTAGTCGCTTCTTTCCACCAGGGTCTTTTGCGAGCATCATAATTATCCTTGCCATAGCGACCGTTTGAATTATCAAAATATTCCCCCGTTAAAGCACTGGCAAAGAAAACGGCTTTTGTATCTTTTTCTTGCGAAAGATTCTTAAATAAACTGACGATTTGTGGAAATGAAAGATCGTTGCTTAAATCCGCATCTCGCTGGTTATAATGGCTAAACCAGTTAATTAAGTGAGGGTCAGCGAGTAACGTATCGACAACGGTGGCATGTTTACTAAAAAATGAAATAATATGCTCGGATTGGATGATCAGCGCATTTGTTAACCCCCGTTCTGCGGCCAATTTTGATTCTTCAGAGACTTTATTAATGAATAAAGTTGCGACAATCAGCAATATGATTGCTAACGCTGAAACCAGATAGACGACTAGTTCCGTGCGTATTGATTTGAATTTTATCATTGTATTATCGATTTATGCTGCTGTTTTAGTTGTATAGGCGTTTATAAAATATAGGAGAAAAAATAACTATTTGCAAAAAATCGCTATTATGGATCGCATAACAGGCCCTAGGGATATCCTGCTCCTTTTAAGACAACTCAATCGACAAGCTGAACACAATTTCTGCCTTTTTCTTTGGCCCGATAGACTCCTTGGTCCGCCTTGCTAATCAAATAGTTCTGTATTTGTTCAAAGCTGAGTCGTTGTGAATCGGGTTTCCAGGTACTGACGCCGATTGATACGCTGATCGAGAAAGTTTGACCCTGATCATCTTGTAAGGCGATCCGATTGACCTCAAGCCTGATCCGCTCGGCGATTTCTAACGCATCAGTTTGATCGGTATCCGGCAGCATGATGGTAAATTCTTCACCGCCAAATCGTGCCAATACATCAGACTGTCGCAATAACGGCATGATATTTTGCGCCACCGCCTGCAAGGCTCGATCGCCAGTGAGATGGCCATGAGTATCATTGACTCGTTTAAAGTGGTCTAAATCCAGGAATAAGCAGGAAATCGGGCTTTGTGAACGGCTTGAACGGGCAATTTCTCTGGCTAATGACTGAATAAAGTAGCGACGGTTTTTCGTTCGAGTTAATAGATCAACCAGGCTTAATAATTTGAATTGCTCCTGGGTTATCGCATTTTGAATACAAATACTAATAATTGAGCCCAAGTGCTGTAAAAAACTGGTGGCAAGATCCGGTGTAAACCGCTCCTTATTGTGGCTACCCAGGTGCAAACTGCCAATCAAGCGGTTTTCACGAACCAGTGGCAATATCGCAACACTATAGATTTTCTTAGCGCTAAACTCAAACATTTGATTAATACACGCTGTTTGCTGACTTAGCTTGACCTCTAGTTTATTTTGCATCAGCTGGGTTAAAAATTGTTCATCTTTACGAAATCGCAGGTTTTTAAACTTCAGTTCACCGTAAATATCATCAATTAGTTGTTGGATTTCATCATTGCAATCAACTAGTTGAAGTTCAACTAATTCGAGTTCCAACTTTTCTGACAGGTCGGTTAATAGTCGGCTAAACAGGGTAGACAGCGAGGTTGATTGAAGTAGATAAAGCTCAAGGTTATAGAATTTTTCCTGAGTGAATTGATTATGTTTGGCCTTTTTGATTAAGTCGTTGAGGGTCGCGTTTAATGCTTGATTTTGGTTTTGTTGCTCTGATATTGAGAGCTGAGAGTTGTTTTTTAAGTGCTGATTATCTTTCATTAGCTTAGTTTAGTTCAATTTCTTTTAATAAGTGTGTCACTTATATCAAAAACAAGAAATTATTTTATTTGCCCATTTATCAAGGATAATCATCGTTTATCCATCTATACTCTTTTTGTAGCTATTAATTCAAGCAAACTTAACTAAGGTTGTATTTGTGACAAAAAACTCAACAGAAGAAGTCATTTGGTCGTCAGAACACCAGATCAGAGGAGCTGATGATCGTCGTTCAGGGGGTGATAGACGCCAATACAGCGGACGCAGTATTACAGTACCAGATATGCGGGCCGGAGCCGATAGACGTTCAGGTAATGATCGACGTAACAAGGTTCGACTGACCATTACTGGTCGGGCAATGGATGTTTGAACCTAACCCAGATAACTCTATTCAGGCGATTTTCTTTCTATCTTTAAAAATACCACTTGCATAAGTAGTGCTTGTTTTGCTAGTATAAACACTGTTGAGGGTAACCATCCATTGAGTGCCAAATCACGAAGAACTTAAATCAGTAGATAAAGAGCTATGCTTAAACGTCTATATGCTTTAGTCACTTTTTAATCCGGGTCATTTTCTCCACAAGAAAGTTTATCGTCTCTGGATTGGCTCCGATTTGGTTGTTTCCGCTGCCGATTATTTGGTCGCAGGGGTGTGATGGTTGGACTTTGTTTGATACTTTAATCAAGTTGATAACTAGGGTTTAATCTGTCAAATGATCGGCAGTGGAATGGGTTACCCTCGACGTTTTTAGGTTTTGGATTCTAAGTTCTAAGTTTGTCACATCATGTTATCATCGGAACCAATAATCACAATAATCACAATAATCACAATAAACAGATAAGCCAATTTCTATGGATTTCTTAAGCAACCCAGAAAACCTCATTTTATTGTTTAACTCTTTAATACTAATTATTATTTTAGTATTATGGTTGTGGCCGCAGGCTTCTCAGCTTGAACAAAAACTACTTGCCGACAATGAAAAACAGGTGGAAACGATCCGGCTACTGATGGTTGAAAATCAGCGGAATCTGGATGATAAATTAACCCGAAGTCAAACTCAGTTATTTGACTCTATTTCTACTGATCGAGAAAAACAGTTAGCTTCTCTGGAAGGACTTAAGCTGACCCTGGAACAGCGATTCGCTAATTCTGAAAAAGCCTTGAGCGAAAATATACAATCCTTCAAAATTGATATGATTGAAAGATTTGAGCAGTTAAAAAGAAATAGCTCACAGTCGCTGCAAAGTGGGCATGAGCAATTAACCAATACTGTTAATCAGTTTGGCGAGAAAATATCGAAAAGCATGCAATCTCACCAAAACTTAACCACTGAAAGTATAACGGAGAATATTCGTAAAGGGATCAATGATTTACGACAAGATCTCGACCGAAGTCTTAAACAACAAAGTGAAATCATCAGTAAAAGCATCACCAGTTTGACGGAATCAACCGATACAAGGTTAAAGGAAATCAGTGGGCAGGTTGAAAAAAGATTGACCGATGGCTTCGAGAAAACCAATCAAACCTTTAACGATGTGATCAAGCGGTTGGCGTTAATTGATGACGCACAAAAGAAAATTACAGAGTTATCGACTAACGTGGTTAGTTTGCAGGAGATCTTAAATGATAAACGCTCGAGAGGAGCATTTGGTGAAATACAACTGCAATCTTTGATCAGCAATATCATGCCTGAATCTCATTACTCAATGCAATATAAACTTTCCAATGAAAAGATCGCGGATTGTGTTCTCATATTGCCAGAGCCGACTGGACGAATTGCGATTGATGCGAAATTTCCACTG
>CAZOBX010000020.1:10866-38676 GCA_964578045.1 uncultured Kangiella sp.
AGTTATAAAAAAATGATGGATGTAGAGGTCGCGGATGTTGATAGGAAAGAGGCGGCTAAGCAGTTTGCCAGAGATATCAAAAAGCATATTAACGATATCTCAGATAAATATATTATCCCTCCGGAGACATCTGACGGTGCCGTTATGTTTATCCCGGCCGAAAGTGTATTTGCCGAAATTCATGGTCACTATCCGGAACTGGTCGAACATGCTTATAAATGTAAAGTCTGGATGGTTTCACCAACGACTTTAATGGCCATTTTGACTACAGCCTCTGCAGTCATAAAAGATGATCAAACTCGTAAACAGGTGCATATTATCAAAGAACACTTATCGGTATTAGGTAAGGATTTTGTTCGTTTTCAGGGCAGAATGGATAAACTTTCTTCGCATATCGGCCAAGTTAGCAAAGATGTTGATTTGGTGCATGTTTCTGCGAAAAAAATCTCGTCCCGATTCGAAAAAATTGAACGCGTTGAATTAAACCAGGAATCTCAAAAACAGGAATCTCAAAATCTACAGCAACCAAATAGTATCGATCAGGTTATAGAAGAAACTAGTGATTAATAACAGCCTTCCAAGAAACAGAAAAATGTGCGCATCAGGGATTTATACCCATCCCACCTCAAGATGCAGGTTTCAGTGTTCAGCTAGGAAGCTTGAACAAGGCACAACTCGAAGGGAATGACTAGTCCTTATCAAGAGTTGTAACGTGGTGCAAGCTTTCTAGCTGAGCACCCGTAGGGCAAGGCTATAAGCAACCCTCTTCTTCGTTATGAAATTTTGAGCTAGAATGACTAGCCCTAAAATTCCATGCCTCAAATAGGATTGCTTCTAGCCTTGCTGAAATCCTGCATCTTGAGGTGGGATGGGTATAAACAACAAGCCTCTTTATAACATTAAAAATATAAGTTATTCAGAGCGAAATAAATTAGGATAATCAGGAAAATCTGAACTATATATTAGATATCAGTTATTATTGAGGCGAGCAGATTGTCTATTCCTAAGAGTATATCAGAACAATTGGATTCTTTATCGGTCAATTATCAAACTGTAGATAACTTTTTTTGTGAAGATATTTATGAGTCAACTGGCGAATTAGATGAGCGATGTAAAAATCTAATTCGAAGTGTTGGTTTTGAACATGACTCTCAAGTTTATCTAGCGGTCTTGCCCTATGATTATCTATTAGACTACCGAGTATTATCTGATCTTCTCACTTTTGAACCGAAAATTATTAGCATCGAAAAATTAAATGATATTTTCAAGGAATGTAACAAAAATAGTTTTCCACCAGTTAATGGTTTGTTTGATGTCAAAATAATCGTTGACCCTGAAGTGCTTGATATGAAAGAAATCTACATGCCAAGTGGTGACTCGAAAAAACTACTGAAATTAGATAAAATAGCCGGCAATTTTCTATTCCAGGATTGTGATTCTTTACAGTTTGCAACTAGTCAAGACCGACTATTTGCTGGTCGCAATGATAACGAAGTTGAACTAACATTTACACCAACCAGATTAAAACAAAGAGTAGATGAAACTTTTGATCTGCCTGCTATGCCTGATATTGCTCAGGACATTATGAAATTAAGAGTTGATCCGAGCGCTGATGCCGTTAAATTAGCTAAAATCGTTTCGCGGGATCCCTCTCTTGCAGCGCAAGTCATCAGTTGGGCCAGCTCGCCTTATTATGGTTATCAAGGAAAAATCGACTCCATTGAAACCGCGATAGCGCGGGTTCTAGGATTTGAGCTGGTTATGAATCTTGCTTTAGGCATATCCATTGGAAAATCTCTAAAGATCCCAAGAGAAGGACCTCTCGGGGTCAGAGAGTTCTGGAAACAATCGATTTATAACGCGACCTTATCTGAAAAACTTAGCCGAGCGATGCCGCTAAAGCAGCGGCCAGAAAGAGGACTGATATACCTGAGTGGGTTATTGCATAATTTTGGTCATTTACTTTTAGGTCATATATTTCCACCACAATTTAAATTAATCAATAACTCTATTCTTTGCAATCCACATATTGCGGTTGAAGATATCGAATTTTATATTCTCGGTGTCACTCATGAAGAAATCGGTGCCTGGTTAATGCAAAACTGGCATATGCCCGATGAGCTAATTGTGGCAGTACAACGTCACCACCAAGAAGAGTTTTGGAGCAAACATGCGGTTTACTCTAATCTTGTTTTGGTCGCCAATAGGCTACTTAAGAAATTAAATATTGGCGATTCTGTGGTAACCTCCATCCCACAAACGACCTTAGAATTACTGTCTCTGGATATGGAATCCGTTGAAGCTGCTTTAGAAGATATTCGCCTGCAATCGGAATCTCTTGATATGATGGCCAAACAATTGGTCGCCTAATCAAAAATTTTAGGGTATCGCTGTCTGATTATTCAGTTTGCGTTCATCCTGCAAAGTTATTATCAATCTCATCATAACAATGGCTCTCCTGACTCTTTTCACATTTAATAAAATGAAAGATCAAAAGTGCTTTGTCATGGTATAGTTGTGAATAACGATGGAAGAATATTTTAGAACAAGATGAGTGGACTATGAAAAGCCTTATCAGCAAGCTATCGGTACTAATTTTGTTGTTTAGCCTGCTTATCAGTTTTGCCCTTGCGGCGGATAAAAAGCAAAAGAACACCAACTCAAAATATCAGTGTCAGTTGATATCCAGGGGAGAGGCCATTAATCAGGCTAAAAGCCGAATGAAAGGCAAGGTGGTTGGAGTCCAGTTAACGGAAAAAAACGATCGCTCAGTCTATCGAGTGCGGATTCTGGTTGATAACAAACGAATCAAGACGATTTCCGTTCAAGCTTGTCGATAAAACTTTCGGCAGAATATAAATCAATGGTGTAAACACTTAATGAAAATACTGATTGTTGAAGACGAAGACATTATTAGAAATAACCTGGTCGCCTCTTTTAAAGCTAACGGTTTTGCAATTGAGTCAGCAGCCAATGGAGAAGACGGTTTGTTTTTGGCAGAAGAATATCCGATTGATTTAGCCGTTGTCGATATCGGTTTGCCAGGGATTTCCGGTTTGGAATTAATCGCAAAGCTAAGAGAGGCTGAAAACCAATTACCGGTTATTGTGCTAACTGCTCGAGATACCTGGCAAGACAAAGTTGAAGGATTATCGACCGGTGCAGATGATTATATGGCTAAACCTTTTCAATTTGAAGAGCTGTTGGCGCGGTGCAATGCGCTACTGCGAAGAAGTGCTGGATTTGCTTCTCCAATACTCAAAATTGCCGATATAGAGCTAGACACCATGGCTCAAAGTGTTCGTAAGTCTGGCTCGCAAGTCGAGTTAACCGCATATGAATATAAAGTGCTGGAATATCTGTTTCTTAATCCCAAAAAAGTGGTCTCAAAAACAGAGCTCACTGAACATATATATGAACAGGATTTTGATCGAGACAGCAATGTATTGGAAGTTTTTGTCGGCCGACTGCGTAAAAAAATTGACCCCGATCAAGACCTGAAGCTAATTCAGACGCTTCGCGGACAAGGATACCGATTAAACCCTGACTATGTTTCATAAATAACGTAGTCAATGAAAAACTGGTCATTAAAACAACGATTAACTACTGTCAGTTCGATCATATTGTTGGTCGCCTTCAGTATCATCTTTTTTGCAACCAAATCAGCTTATTTATTAGCCAGTAAAAGTCGTCTTCAAGAAAGTATGACGGCTCAAATCTATGCGTTAATTGCTGTTGCCAACGACGATCAAGGAATTTTATTTATTCCAGATATATTAAGGAATGAGCGCTTAGAAAACTTAAGTTCAGGCTTGGTAGCCTATGTTTTAGAGCAAAATGGTTCATTGGTCTGGCAGTCACCATCTAGTGAATTGTTTCAGACTCTGCCCAGTGTGCGGCAGACACTTTCTTTGGATAAACTCGGTGAATCAGACTTTGAAGGACGAATGATGTTCTGGATAGGATTACCGATCACCTGGGAGCATGAAGATAATCGAGAAGAAACCTACTATTTTATTGTCGGAGAAAAACAATCAATTTTGACTTCTGCAGTCGATGAATTTAAAAACGAAGTATTTGCCTGGTTGTCAATTTCTGGTGTTTTGCTCTTAGTCGTTTTTTCTTATGCTCTCAACTTTTCTTTGCGTCCCTTAAAAGCAGCACAGGAACAGATCGAATTAGTTCGATTAGGCGAAGCCAAAAATGTGCAAGGTAATTTTCCAGAAGAATTGATCCCGTTAACTTCCAGTATTAATCAGTTGTTAGACAGCGAAGCGCGTCAAAAAAATCGTTATCGTGATTCCCTAGGTAATTTAGCACATAGTTTAAAGACGCCTTTGGCAATTATGATAGGTGAAATCGAAAATAGAAAAATATTGGATGAAAAAAATATTCTTGAATCTCAAATAGAACGGATCAATGATATCGTTCGATACCAGTTGAATCGCTCTGTTATTTCTTCCGGTCAAACATTGGCCAGATCCTGTGCGGTAGAGCCAGAAATTTCGAAAATAATATCCGCACTCAATAAAGTGCATCAGCAAAAAGATCTCAAGATAGAATCTCGGATAGCAAAAAATACAATATTCCCGGGAGATGCAGGTGACTTACTGGAGCTGGTTGGTAATCTTGCCGACAATGCCTGCAAGTGGACTCACTCTATCGTGGTTATTTCAGCAAAGCCAAAAGATGGTTCATTCTGCCTATACCTGGATGATGATGGGCCTGGTATTGCGGAAGAAAACAGAGAGGCTATACTTAATCGAGGAAAACGCCTCGATCAAAAAACAGAAGGACAAGGATTAGGCCTTTCAATAGTGATGGATATCATTAATAATTACCGGGGCGATATCGCTATCGAAAAAAGCGCATTGGGCGGTGCTCTTTTTCGCGTTACTATTCCGCTTTGACTGAATATTTCTGCTGGATGGCTGTTCTTATCCGGAGTTGAACTAATGCGCAAAATAATACACGTCGACATGGATTGTTTTTATGCCGCGATCGAACAACGAGACGATCCTCACCTGGCGAATACCGCTATAGCCGTTGGCGGACAGCCGGAAAACAGAGGCGTGATTGCAACCGCCAATTATGAAGCTAGAAAATTCGGCGTTCATTCTGCGATGCCATCAGGATATGCGCGTCAGCTTTGTCCTCATTTGATTATTGTCAAACCCGAGATGGCTAAGTACAAAGCTGAATCTAATAAAATTCGTCAAATATTTCTGGCTTACACGGATCTAATTGAACCGCTTTCACTGGATGAAGCTTATCTGGACACTAGCGACTCCCTTCGATGCCACGGCAGCGCAACCTGGATAGCGCAATCCATTTGTAAGGACATCTATGATACAACTGGACTGACCGCTTCCGCGGGCGTTTCTACCAGCAAATTTCTTTCTAAGATCGCCAGTGACTGGAATAAACCAAATGGTATAAAAGTGGTGCTGCCAAAGGACGAAATAAAATTTATAGACAAACTACCGGTTAATAAACTGCATGGCGTTGGAAAGGTAATGACCTCGAAATTAGAATCGATGGATATCATGACCTGCAAAGAATTGCGTCAGGTTGAGTTGTCCGTCCTGCTGAAAAAATTCGGTAAGATGGGCAAGTATCTTTACGATCTTTGTCGGGGGATTGATAATCGGAAAGTATGCCCGGATTCACAACGAAAATCGGTCAGTGTTGAAAACACTTTTAACCAGGATATATCAGAGTGGCAAGACTGCGAAAATGAATTACTCAGGCTGGTTTCAAACTTATCCAGACGGTTGGAGTCGGCTGGCGGTGCAGAGAAAATTCGTAAAGTTTACGTTAAAGTAAAACAGGCAAATTTTGCCTTGCATACCGCCGAATCTATCTCGATCGGATTGGACGTGAAACTCTTAGTTGCGTTACTCAAGAGACTACGCAAACAATATCCACAGCCGATCCGCCTGTTAGGAATTGGGGTGCGATTTCCTGATGAAAAAAAATCAAAAGGGTTGCTTCAGCTGGATATCCCTTTTTAATCGCCAGAAGAGTAGGACTTTCCTGGCAACCCTCACCTCGTCCGTATAATTTTTCCGAAAAGAGCTCCTAGCTTAACCTGGCCGCGCCATCTAACCGAATAACTGAGCCGTTAAGCATTTGATTGTCATTAATATGCTCAACCATTTTGGCGAATTCTTCGGTGGTGCCAAACCGAGAGGGGAAAGGAATACCTGCAGCAAGTGAATTTCGGATTTCATCCGCTACGTTGGCCATCATCGGTGTTTCAAACATCCCTGGGGCTATTGCCATACAACGAATGCCTGATTTGGCGAATTCTCTTGCTAGTGGAAGTATCATTCCGACGATAGCGGCTTTGGTGGCCGAATAAGCGACTTGTCCAAATTGCCCTTCAAATGCGGCGATTGAAGCAGTATGTACAATCACCCCAGACTCATTGTTAGCATCAGGTGTGTTGTTTTGCATGTGACGAGCTGCCGCTCGGGTTAAAAGAAATGTACCGATTAGGTTGATGTCGACGACTTTTTGAAAATACTCTGCTGGCATTGGTCCTTTTTTGCCGATGATCTTGCCAGCACCCAGGATCCCGGCACATCCGACTGCCAAATTGATATGACCAAACTGTTCCACCGCTAGGTCGACGGCGTTATCGACATCAGCCTCTTTGCTGATATCTGTTTTAACAAAAATGAGTTGTTCAGAATGTTTTGCAGCAATTTCTTGTCCTTGCTGTTCATTGATATCTAAAATGGCAGCTTTGCCGCCCTGAGAGATAATCCTTTCGACAACGGCCAAGCCAAGCCCCGATGCGCCGCCGCTCACTACAGCATGAGTATTTTTGAATGACATATAAAATTTCCGAATAGTTTAAACTAAAAATCGAAGCAAATTATATCATAGCCGATCATATAGGTAGGAGTTGATTAGACGAAAGGATGTCTGGAAATTTTGACAAAGCAAGATGGCCTCGATAGTGCTTACGATATCGAGGCTAACGAGTAACGATAACCGGTTCGCTATCCAAAAATACTCATAATCTGAGAGCGGTCATTGTGCCGGTTATGGCCCGGTTCAGAGCTGTTATCGTGACGAAGAAAAATCTCGTTGATATCTTCTACCGTGTCATCCGTTCTGCAATAGTCATTTTCCTTTAACGATCGCATCATGCTAGTGGCAAAGTAATCGTATTCTGTTGCCCATAGATGAGGGTTGTTTGTTTGTTTCATGCGGCGACTGATACGTCCTAGAATACCGTACAACCGCGGGGCGTCATGCGCTTTACAGTACTCCTGAATCACTTCTTTCATCATGGCGAACTGTGAATTAGTGATCTTGATAGCATTTTTCTTGTCAAACTGAGGCTGCATTGACTTGAGAATGGTTGGGATCTGCTGAACTGACATAAGTTTCAACTCCTTTGAAATTACCAAAAATAAACACTTCCCATCAAATATAGAAGAGATATTTGTAAAGTACAATAAATAGAACAAAACAATCTCATGTGGCGATTTTGATAGCGCTAATTAGTCTAATAATAGTCTCAATTTAGCTGTACATGGAAGTTTTCTCTGCTATGAATACAACCGAGAATCCGGTCGCGTTTTTTGTTATTCGACTTTCCTGTCGGTTTGATGATTACTTCTGGTTATTAAATGAGCGAATAATCATTTATTGTTGAATATGCAAAGAAATTCAAGTGGAAGACTTGTAGAAACCAGGCAAATTGTGGTCTTATTGGCAGGTAAATATTCAGCTCACCTCTAAAATTCGCCATTTCAATGTTCAAAAATGGTTGCCTACATGGATGTAGGTAAGGCGCGTGAGCAGGACGCGGAAGCTTCACATAGACGAGTATGCTCACATTTACTGCCTTGAACTGACAAATTTGGGGGGTAACCTGAGCAGTTACCGTATCGTTTTGTAACTGGCTGAAACGTTACTTTGGATAAAATAGTCGCAGTCATAAAATAGCGAATCATTTAGAATAACAATTAGAAGGATTATCATGTCAACACAACGTGGTGGGTTTAGTTCCCGACTTGGGTTTATTTTAGCGGCCGCAGGTTCTGCGGTTGGATTGGGGAATATTTGGAAGTTTCCTTTTGAGGTCGGGCAGGGCGGTGGTGCCGCTTTTGTTTTTATGTACCTTATTTTCTGTTTCGTATTATGTTTTCCGGTTATGGTCGCCGAAATCGCGATTGGGCGTAAAACTCAACTAAATCCTGTAGGAGCCTTTAAAGCCCTAGGCTACAAAAACTGGGCAATTGTTGGTTACTTAGGATTAGCCAGCGGAGTATTAATCCTTTCCTTTTATAATGTGGTTGCCGCCTGGGCATTCGGATATTTTGTCGATATTCTGTTTGGTACTTTCTCAGTGGGAGAAGAGGCATTTGGCGAATTTGTAGCCGATTATGTTAAAGTAGGCGGTTACGGTATTTTGTTCATGGTCAGCACCGCCTATGTTGTGTCACGCGGCGTTTCAGGTGGTATCGAAAAGGCTGCAAAAATATTGATGCCGACTCTTTTTGTTATGATACTCGCGTTAATCGTCTATGCGCTCACTTTGCCTAACGCGATGGAGGGGATCAAATTCTATTTAGTGCCTGATTTTAGTCAAATTACCGGAAAGGTGGTTTATTCTGCACTAGGGCAAGCGTTTTTCAGTTTGTCTTTAGGAATGGGGGCATTGATTACTTACGGTAGTTATGTCTCGAAAAATGACAATATTGTCAGTGCTGCCGCGGCCATTACTTTAATGGATGTCGGTGTCGCAACGCTCGCGGGCTTTATGATATTTCCTTTTGTTTTCTCTCAGGGCATTCAAACTGACGGCGGAGCGGGACTTATTTTTATGACATTGCCAGGTATTTTTGAAGGATTAGGACCTATTTTGGGGATCGTTGTTGGGGCTCTATTTTTTCTCCTACTATCTTTCGCAGCGTTCACCTCAACGATTTCTCTGTTAGAAGTACCGACTGCCTATATGGTTGATGAAAAGAAAATGCCAAGGAAAAAAGCCACCTGGATAGTTGCAGTGTTTATTTTTATCGTAGGGATCCCTTCGTTACTTTCCGCAGGCGCAGTTGATTCTTTAACTCATTTTATTACTCTGAAAGGTGCCGGCGACAAAAGTTTTATGGATTTTGTCGGCTTGATTGCCAGCGATACCTTTTTGCCTTTAGGTGGCTTTATGATCGCGGTATTTACTGCTTATGTCTGGAAGAAAGAAAACTTCAATGCAGAGATGGCCCGCGGTGACGAGGATATCCGTGGCAGTTGGTTGCAACAGTATGTGGATTTTGCAATAGGCTATGTATGTCCTGTTTTACTGGGCAGTATTTTTATTGTGACCGTATTGGATAATTTCCTGGGAATTCGCATATTAGATATGCTGTTCGGGTAATCGTTAGCTTATCTGTACATCAACAATTATTGTATGTTATAGCCTTATCAATTTAAATTTAATGATTGTTGGGCTTCAGTTTAAGTCGTTTGTTAAAATTATTTTTACGAGGAAATCTAGTGACTAGAATAATATCAAACTCTAAGCTTTCTCTGACCATTCTAATGGTTATCGGTGGATTAAGTGCATGCACACCCGAAACAAGTAACAATAAAGAAGTGGTAAATAAAGCAATTCCATTTCCTTCAACCTATAGCGCGATCACCTCAGAATCCTTCGTAATCGAGCATGCGACTGTATTAACCGGCACTGGCAGGCAACTAGAGGACGCCTCCGTTTTTGTCGAAAATGGCAAAATAAAAGTGGTTGGAAACAATATCTACGTTCCTGCAAATACAAAACGTTATGATGGTAATGGCAAGTGGGTTACACCCGGAATTATCGATGTTCATTCGCATTTAGGCGTTTATTCTTCTCCTGGCATAGAGAGTACACAGGATGGAAATGAAATGACCGCACCGGTTACCGCCGAAGTGTGGGCCGAGCATTCTGTGTGGACCCAAGATCCTGGCATGCAGCTGGCGTTGGCTGGAGGAGTGACGACATTTCAGGTACTTCCTGGTTCAGGTAATTTAATTGGTGGCCGTGGGGTGACTTTAAAGAACGTCTTCGCTCGCTCAGTCCAAGGGATGAAATTCCCCGATGCGCCGCACTCGCTTAAAATGGCGTGCGGCGAAAACCCAAAACGTGTTTATGGCTCAAAAGGGCGAGCGCCATCAACTCGAATGGGCAATGTTGCGGGTTATCGTGCGGCATGGATCAAAGCAGAAGCTTATCGCGATGAGTGGGATAAATATTATGAATCTCTTGGCAGCAAAAAAGAAGAAGATAAACCCAAAAGAGATCTGCAATTAGAAACGTTATCGGAAGTGCTTCGCGGCAATATTTTGGTGCACAATCACTGTTATCGTGCCGAAGAAATGTTGGTGATGATTGATATTGCGAAGGAGTTTAATTATAAAATTTCGGCGTTTCATCATGCAATAGAGGCCTACAAGGTTGCCGATGTGTTAGCCCAAGAAAATATCTGTGCGGCGGTGTGGGCTGATTGGTGGGGATTCAAACATGAAGCGTTTGATCAAGTGCGAGAAAATGCTGCAATGGTGGAAAACGCAAAAGCTTGCGCGATAATACATTCTGATTCAGCGATAGGTATTCAACATCTTAATCAGGAAGCGGCTAAGGCGATGGCCGCCGGGAACAAAAACGGTTTGTCTTTAGAACCTAAAACAGTGATATCCTGGATTACTTCAAACGCAGCAAAAGCAATTGGCGTTGGCGACAAAACCGGCAGTTTGGAAGAAAATAAAATGGCTGATATCGTGATCTGGTCGCACAATCCTTTTAGCGTTTATGCCAAAGCGGAAAAGGTTTTTATTGATGGCGCATTGATGTACGACAGAAACGATCAAAACAAGCAGCCAGTGAGTGATTTTGATTTAGGTATTACCGATCCCCAAGGAGAAAGATTATGAAAATAGTATTAAAAATACTAATCATAACCTCGATCCTGGCAGCAAGTGTATCTGTAATCGCAGAAGATTTTTTGATAAAAAATGCCACTATTCATACTGCTTCCAAACAAGGTGTTTTGGCTAATACCGATATTTACGTGAGTGACGGTTTCATCATGCAAGTAGCTAAAAATATCCGGTTAAAAGGTAGATACACACTTATAGATGCAAAAGGAAAACATGTCACACCAGGATTAATTAATGCATCGACTCAGTTAGGTTTAGTAGAAATTGGTGCGGCTTCCAGTACCGTTGATTTTTCGACAAAAAATGAACAGCAGGGTGCTTCATTTAATATTGTTCCGGCGATTAATTTTCGTTCGACTTTAATTCCACAAAATCGAATCAATGGATTAACTCGCGCCATTGTACGACCAGGCAGCGGCACCTCAATTTTTCAGGGGCAAGGTTCCGCAATAGCGCTTCTCTCTGATCAACAAGGATTAATTTCTGAGCAAATCGCACAATACGCCAGTTACGGAATTGCCGGGGCAAATATATCCGGTGGCTCGCGTGCATCGGCTTATTCGGTTTTAGATAAAGCTCTGGATGAAGCAAATTACCTGCGGCACAATCGAAACCAATATAAGCCGGGTTTCAATTGGAAGTTTTCACAGTCGCTGCAAGATCTTGATGCGTTAAAATCAGTTTTAGAAAAGAAGGTGCCCTTAGTGATTTCGGTGCATCGAAGCGATGATATTTTACAAATGCTTTCCTTAGCCAAAAAACACAGTGTGCGCTTAATTATAGCTGGCGCCTCTGAAGCCTGGATGGTGGCTAACGAATTAGCCCGAGCGAAAATCCCGGTGATTATCGATCCGATTTTAAACCTGCCGAGATCGTTTGAATCCTTAGCCATTCGATTAGATGGTGCGGCTATTTTGAATAGTGCTGGAGTGAAATTGCTTTTTACCGGGATCGATTGGCAGTCGACTCATAATGGTTATCTGGTCAGACAATCGGCGGGTAACGCCGTTGCATACGGAATGCCAGCTGAAGACGCGATTAAAGCGATGACGATCAATACCGCGGAAGTTTTCGGTATCGAAAATTACGGCCAAATAGCCGTTGGCATGGAAGCTGATATTGTGGTTTGGGATGGCGATCCATTAGAATTAACAACTAACGCTGATGTGGTTCTAATCAAGGGAATTAATCAACCAATGGTGTCACGTGCTACTCGATTACGGGACCGATACTGGGATTTGAATGATATTCAAAACAAAGCTTTTACCCGATAATTTTCAGGACAATAGAGTGGGTTAATAATATCATGCTCAAGAAATCCGCGTTGTACCTCCTCGCAACGTCATTATGCATTTAGCTATATAATCATAACAATTACAAAAATAAAGAAGGTGAAAATGAGTACAAAGAAGAAGCAAGCGACTTTAATTGATGCGTTGATTCCAATCGTATTATTAATGTTCATGTTATTCGCATCGGTCAGTTTTTATGGTTCAGATTCTTCCTATGGGGCCAATCAAATTGCACTTATTTTGGGCGCAGCAATCGCTTCTCTGGTTGGTTTTAAGAATGGCTATTCCTGGGCTGAAATAGAAAAGGGAATTTCAAAAGGAATTTCGACTGCCTATGGTGCCATTCTTATTTTGATGATGGTAGGTTCTTTGATCGGCAGCTGGATTATTTCCGGTACCGTACCTACGATGATTTATTATGGTTTGCAAATTTTAGACCCCAGCATTTTTTATGTTGCCGCATGTCTTATTTGTGCGATGATTTCAATTAGTATTGGTAGTTCCTGGACTACTGCGGGTACAGTGGGTGTTGCGCTAATTGGAATTGCCGCTGCCTTAGATATGTCAATGGGCATAACTGCCGGCGCGATAATTTCGGGCGCATATTTTGGTGATAAAATGTCACCATTGTCGGATACAACTAATTTGGCTCCGGCTGTTGCAGGAACTGATTTATTTACTCACATTAGACACATGGCATGGACAACTGGGCCGAGTATTTTTCTTGCTTTGATTCTTTTTACCATCATAGGATTTAGTCAGGATTATAAAAATGAACCCGCCAATCTGGGGACAACGGTAGAAATTCTTCAACAGCAATTTAACATTACACCGTGGGCATTACTGCCATTGTTATTAGTATTGATTTTAGCCTTCAAAAAAGTCCCAGCCTTCTTAACTTTGTTGATTGGCTCGTTAGCAGGATGTCTCTTTGCAATTATCCTACAGCCATTAACACTAGAAAGAAGCGTCGCTTCTTCGATGTATCAATGTGAACTGATTGAGGCATCACAAGTTTTTACTCAATGTGAAGTGAAACGTGTTGAAAGCATTGATAATCATCCAACACTGTTTGCGAGCCTAACTCTGGAAAATGAAGAAGTAAAAAACGTCTCAATAAAACTATCAGATAGAACCAAACAAGAGAATTTGGTTGCTGTGGTGGATGGTCAAAGTCATGCGCTTCTGTTCAACCCTCGTTCAAAAATCAGCAATACGGTTGATGCTATTTGGCGGGCGATGTTTGAAGGATATAAATCAAACTCCGGTGATGAAGGCGTGGATAATTTGTTGTCTCGTGGTGGTATGTGGAGCATGATGAATACAATCTGGTTAATTCTAACCGCACTAACATTTGGTGCGGTGCTCGAAACTGTTGGCCTGTTACAGCGTGTGGTACAGTCAATTCTGAGTTTGGTAAGGGGGACTGGCTCGCTAATTACTGCCGTTATTGGCACTTGTATAACGACCAATATCATCGCCGCCGATCAATATATCGCCATCGTGCTACCCGGTAGAATGTTTAGAGCAGAATTTAAGCGGCGTGGACTAGACCCCAGAAACCTGTCGAGAACACTTGAAGATAGTGCGACTATGACATCTCCGTTGATTCCCTGGAATACCTGCGGCGTTTATATGGCGGGAGTGCTAGGGGTGCCCACTCTGGTTTACCTGCCATTTTGTTTTTTCAACCTGACAAGTCCTGTTGTTTCCATTATTTATGGTTTAACCAATTTTAAGATTACTAGAATAGCACCTACCACCCCTGACAGGTTAAGAAGAACTGAGGATGCACAAATCTAAGATGAAAGCGCTCTACTCGGTAATGGGAAATTCCCAAAAGTTAGACGGCGGAGCCATGTTTGGCAATGCGCCTAAAGGCATGTGGCAAAAATGGGTGGAAGTTGACGAGCAAAATCGGATCGACCTGGCATGCCGTTGCCTGTTAGTAAAAGAAACCCTGGAAAGCGGTGAGCAAAGAAATATATTGTTTGAAGTCGGAATTGGTGCTTTTTTTGAACCAAAACTTAAACACCGCTTTGGCGTTGTTGAGTCTGAGCATGTGTTGTTAGAGTCTCTCAGCGTGATTGGTCTAAAACATACGGATATTGATATTTTAGTGATGTCTCACCTTCACTTTGACCATATTGGCGGATTATTAACCCAGTGGCAAGAAGGCAAGGAATCTGAGCTGTTGTTTCCGAATGCGGCCTTTCTGGTAGGAAAAAAAGCCTGGGAAAGGGCGTTTAATCCACATTTCAGGGACAGAGCTTCATTTATTCCTCATTTAATGGAATTGCTCAAGAATCGTGAAAACTTGCATATAGTGGAAGAGGAACATCACCCAATACTGGGTCCTGATTACAGGTTTCATCTAAGCGATGGGCATACACCCGGTATGATGTTGGCGGAAATCAATATGCCTAAGGGACCTATCGTTTTTTGTGCAGACTTAATCCCTGGTGTTCCTTGGGTCCATCTACCGATTACCATGGGATATGATCGCTATGCCGAAAAACTCATCGATGAAAAACAGGACCTGTTAGCCGATTTATTATCTAGAAATGGACGTTTATTTTTTACCCATGATGCGAACATTGCATGCGGGGAACTTGCAATAAACGATAAAGGTAAATACTGCCTGTCTCATTCAATGGTTGAATTATCAGGTCTTATCGACTGAAGATCAAAATTTGATCTAGAAATAATTGCTATCAAGCGGGGACTAAATCCTGATAAGCCAATCGGTTTGAAGAAAGTAACTGAAACACTGTAAATGAATAAGAGTTTTTTAATATATAACAGAGTGATCAATGACCTCCTTTAGTTTGAGTGTCGAACATTTATTTGATGGAGAAAATATTCTTAGTCATCAAACTATCGATATTGAAGATGGTCTGATCAAAAACATCCAAAATTCCAGAGCAAATGCGAAGACTTTGTCTGGTATGTTAGTGCCTGGTTTTATCGATATACAGGTAAATGGTGGGGGAGGGTATTTATTCAATCAACAGCCAAATGTCGACACCTTGATTGGAATAGCCAAAGCCCATCAACAATTTGGGACCACAGGTTGGTTACCGACTTTAGTGACCGACAGTTTAGAGAAAATGCGGCGAGCAGCCGATGCGGTAAGTCAGGCGCGAAGCTTAAAAACGAATGGCATACTCGGAATTCATTTTGAAGGACCTCATTTATCTGTAGAAAAAAAGGGTGTGCACAGTGCAGAATTAATTCGAGAGTTGAGTGAACAGGAAAAACAAATTTATGCTCGTAAAGATTTAGGACAAGTCGTTGTAACTTTAGCACCGGAAAATGTAACCCCTGAATTAATTACTGAATTAGTTAGTAAAGGTGTCATTGTTTGTTTAGGTCATAGCAATGCCAATTTTGAAACCACCCAAATAGCACTTGATGCCGGAGCAACCGGTTTTACCCATTTGTTTAATGCAATGTCCCAATTGACTTCGAGAGAACCAGGAATGGTTGGGGCCGCTTTTCTGGATAAAGACAGTTATGCTGGCTTGATTTTAGATGGCATCCATGTACATCCTGCGACTGCAAAATTAGCATATTCTCAAAAGGATAAACTCATCTTGGTAACTGATGCGATGCCGCCGGTTGGCAGCGAGCAAACCAGTTTTGAGTTTTTTGGGCACAAAGTTTCAAGAGATGGCGACAAACTGACGGATCGATATGGACGTCTGGCTGGTTCGGTCCTGGACATGAATTCGGCCGTCAATAACGCTGTCGATATGTTAAATATCAAAAGAGTTAAAGCCATTAATTTAGCTACTAGAAACCCCGCTAGATTTCTAGGTTTAGAAAATAAATACGGTCAGTTAAAAGTATTGGCGAATGCCAGTATGTTATTACTCAATAAGGATGGGCTTGTACAGTCTAGTTGGATAGACGGTAACAAAATCTTCTGCTCCGGACCAAAAAGTAAACGAATGCGACCATCAACGATGTAGCAAAACATGCTGGCGTTTCAATAAAAACCGTTTCCAGGGTAATTAACCACGAGCCTGCTGTTCGTCAGTTGACTTTTGATAAGGTTCAGGCGTCGGTAAAGGAGCTCAACTATCGTCCCAATAGCTCTGCTAGAAGCCTTGCCGGGACTCGCTCTTACACCATCGGATATTATTTACAATAACCCGAATGCTTATTATGTGATTGAAATGCAAAACCGTATTTTGTCAGAATGTAGAAAGAACCATTTTGAACTTTTGATCCACCCGTGTAACCACCAGACAGCCGATCTTGAGAAGGAATTAACTAATCTGATCAACCATTCAAGAATCGCCGGCTTGGTACTTACTCCTCCTTTTTCTGAAATGCCCGGTGTCTCAAAAATGCTTGATCACATGTGTTTGCCGTATGTGAGAATCATTTCTGGTAGAGACGGCAATAATACTAAAAACTCCTGTATTTTAGTTAATGATCATCAGGCTGCGTTGACCAATACTCAACATTTGATAGAATTGGAACATCGTGATATTGGTTTCTTGTGTGGCGGGCAGGAGGCATGGAGCCACCAGCCAAATGAAACTATCGCTCATCAAGCTGTTAAACTCCTGATCGCAAAAATTCAGGGACGAACTAAAGAATATATTGAGGACAAAAATTTGTTACAGAGCTTTAGTCTCGAATTAGTGATCCGTGATTCAACTGGACCATTAAAATAACCTTAGATTAGCGGTCAACCGATAATCGACTCAACACCGGGATTATTCTGCACCACAATTAACCGGTAAACGGCAAGCAAGGTTGGATAATCTTTTCGCTGCTATGGGAAGAAAGATAATAATGCGTGAATTGATGCGTAATCCGAGATAAAACTAAATAAAAAGATAATATTTTTGAACTAACCGAAATTAGCCCTGTCTGACCTTATAGAAAGCAGATTTCCCCTTCGGTTGTTAGTTAGGCAATCGGATGTTGTTAAGAGTTACCCCTTTATTGGCTCTTTTCGACGTTATTCCGATAAAGTTGAGCCACCATTTTGGTGGCTTTTTTTTGCCTACAGGAAGTAGGTAAGGGGCGTGAGCAGGACGCGGAAGCTTTGCCTACAGGAAGTAGGTAAGGGGCGTGAGCAGGACGCGGAAGCTTTGCCTACAGGAAGTAGGCAAGGGGCGTGAGCATATGTACAGGATGTACGGTAGTAGAGTAATGCAGGAGCAATTGCCGAGGACGCGGAAGCTCTGCCTATTTGATTCATTTCTTTATATATTCTATCCTCATCATTGGGTTAATCTAAGTCAAACCGTTAGAGAAATTTGCATTATGGACAAAAATTCATTGGATCACTATACGGTTATGTTTGCCGATGTCGCTGGAAGTACCAAGTTGTACGAAGAACTGGGTGATCTGACTGCAAAAAGTATCGTTTCTGAAGTGATGGAGATAATGATTGAATCGGTCAGAGCGTTTACTGGCATCGTTATTAAAACCATTGGCGATGAAGTGATGTGTCGTTTTCAAACTTCAGACGATGCCGCCAAAGCTGCCATTCAAATCCAGGAAAAACTTGAATTAGGTCTTGTCCAAGGAGTCTTTGTTTCAGTCAGGATCGGTTTTCATACTGGATCAGCCATTTTACAAACGGATGGTGATTTATTCGGCGACACCGTTAATACTGCCGCAAGAATGGCGAGTATCGCTAAAGGTCGACAAATTATCCTTACCCAAAGCACAGCCAAACTCTTATCCAACGATTTAAGCGATAAAACTCGAGATTTCGACAAGGTCCACATAAAGGGTAAGTCTCAAGAAATATTGATTAGCGAATTGGTGTGGGAAAACGCAGATGTCACCAGGATGATGACCGTAGACAGTTTACTCTCACAGGCCAAGCAACAAATCCTATTGTCCTGTGACAAATTTAGCTGTGTAATGGCGAGTACTGGAGAGGGCCTGCAATTGGGCAGAAGTGATGACTGTGATTTAACTGTAAGAGCTGAGCTTGCTTCTCGCTTACACGCCAAAATAGCGGTAAAGCGAGGGAAGTTTGTACTAGTCGATCAAAGTACCAATGGGACTCATGTTAAAACTGAGGACGGTGTCCGCCACTATTTACGCCGCGAAGAGCTTGCATTAATCGGTAGTGGAGAGATCAGTCTTGGTTGTAGAATATCAGCATCAAAAATCAGCGAAGTGATTCATTACCAAGTCAAATATATCTGAGCTATTTCTTTTTAGGTAATTGTAATCCCAACTGTACACCACGCCATCGGGCAAAATACATTCCTCCCAGCAAAAACATGGTTGCAAATGTCACCTCCAATAGGATGGGGAGTATTTCTTCAATTGAAGTAATCAATGCGGTTAACCCATGACATATATACAGTACTGCAATAAATCCTGACCAGGCATGGGTATAAGCTTTGCCTTTTAATAATCCGAACATCGGAAATATTAAAGGAAAAAGCCAAAACAGGGTGATCGAACGATTAGAATACAGTTGCGATGGAAACCACCACAAATTCCACACCGGAATGAGAATAACCAGACCCCAGTAACCAATCAGTGTGATCTGATGGGCTTTTAGCATTTGCTCAGTAGGTGCTTCAACATCTATTTCGGTATCAGCATCTGTTGGGTTATTGATCGACATTTCTATTTTGCCTTATTTTAGTTTTATTGCCAGCTTGGCTAAACGCTGACCTTGGGCGATAGCCAGATTCTTTTCGGATTGTGAAATAGGCTTATTATTTTCATGGCCAGCCCAATGAGTGACTCCATAAGGCGTGCCACCTGATTCCGTGTGTAACAGCGAAGTTTCACTATAAGGCAGGCCAGATATCAGCATACCGTGATGTAAGAAAGGCAGCATCATACTTATCAATGTAGACTCCTGACCGCCATGTAAACTACTACTGGAACTAAAAAAGCTTACCGGTTTTCCCGCGAGCTTGCCATTCATCCAGATGTCGCTAGTCTGGTCGACAAAATATTTAAGCGGCGCTGCCATATTACCAAAGCGCGTCGGACTGCCGACAGCAAGTCCCAAGCAATTGGCCAATTCCTGTTGAGTAGCAAAGCAATCACCCTGGTCAGGTATTTCCGCTTCAATCGCTTCATTATTAGCTGATACCCGGGGCACGGTCCTGAGCATTGCTTCAATTCCTTGATGCTCAATTCCTCGAGCAATGAGCTGGGCTAACTGTTGAGTCATGCCTCCGGAAGAATAATAAAGAACTAACAGATAATCCATTTGCAAACTCTTTTTCAAAAGGTAATTTTAAAGCAGGTCTAAAACGTTTTCAGGCGGTCGACCAATCACCGCTTTACCGTTTCCGAGAACTATTGGTCTTTCGATCACCTTTGGATTGGCAACCATTAATTTGATCTGCTCATTAGTTGATAAATCTTTATTATCCAAACCTGACTCTTTATATTCGGCTTCTTTCGTTCGCATAAGATCTTGTGGGCTAACATTCAGTAATTTGATAACTTCCGTCAATTCTTTTACGCTTGGTGGCTTTGTCAGATATTCTACGACCTCTGGCTGGATGCCCTTTTCTTGTAATAACGCCAGGGTTTGACGAGATTTTGAACATCTGGGATTATGGTAGATTTTAAAATTGTACATGGAATTCCCTTATGAAATTTGTTTTAATTCAAGACATTATTTATTTCGGGTATTTGTAACTATTCGGCCAGCCGCCAATTTGAACAGTAACTGGTCAGGTTGCCTCTAAAATTCGTCAGTTTGAGGCAGAAAAATGTGAGCATACTCGTTTATGTGACCATTTTCGAACGAAGAATTGGCGGATTATAGAGATAAGCTGAATAGTTACGGTTATTTTAACCCAAGTTAGGGAGCAATACACCATGCGACAACAATTGATTTATTGGAAAGCGTTTGTCAAATATGTTTTTAGCCGTTTTCAAAGTGACAAATGTTCGTCAGTTGCTGCAGAACTAACCGTTACCAGTCTGCTTGCTTTGGTGCCATTAACTACGGTGGTCTTTGCATTACTTGCATCTATTCCAAACTTTCAGAATATGGCGCTTCAGCTGCAGGAGCTAATGTTTGAGTATTTTGTGCCTTCAACCGGTGAAGCGGTGCAAAATTATTTAGCTGAATTTGTAGGAAAAGCAAAAAGCATGAGCGGATTTGGATCCTTGGTGTTACTGGTCACTGCACTATTAATGATGCGTACTATTGATATCAGCTTCAATAATATCTGGCAAATAAATCGCAAAAAATCCGTGCTTAGAACGTTTTTGGTTTATTGGGCAGTCCTGACACTTGGGCCGATTTTTTTGGGGACTAGCCTGATTGTGACTTCCTATCTAAAATCATTGCCATTGTTTTCAGATGTTGTTCAGCAAAACAGCCAATGGATGACCTTGGGACTACCGATGTTGATGGAAACTATCGCGTTTGCGCTAATGTTTTTTGTTATCCCTAATCGTAAAATTCTGTTTAAACATGCAATCGCCGCCGCATTGATAACCGCCGTTTTGTTCGAAATAGCCAAATCAGGTTTCGGTATTTTTGTTGAATCTTTTTCAACCTACCAAGTGATTTTTGGGGCTTTGGCAACCATACCATTGTTTTTGATCTGGGTTTATGTAAGCTGGGGTATCATTTTGTTTGGCGCTGAAATATGCCATGGTTTATTTTCCTTTGAAGTCGGCCAACAAGAAGAAAAAATCCATCCTTTTATTCAACTGGTACAAATATTATTGATCTTGGCCGAAAAACAAAAGCATGGTGATTCGATCAGTGAAGAGCAATTAGTCGCTCATGATGATTGGGGAGGTCGCGAAGCCAACGTACTTTGGCTTGAGCGGTTAATCGAAGCGGGGGTGGTCGCTAAGCTGCAAAACCAATCTTATTGTCTGACCATCAGTAGTACAGAAATTCGGTATAAAACGGTTTATGAGGTTGCTTCACGGCTGCTACCAGATGAATCACTGGTCTGTGAAAGCGCCTTACCTGATGAAATAAAAAAGGAATTGGCTGGATTGTTTGTTAACTATGAAAATTTATTAGCTCGGAAGCTAATAAATTAAGTAAGTTGCTCACTTGAAGTTCATTGAACCCAGTTGATATCAGTGATCTCCAGGCAATCGGATATCGTCCAATGTCGAGATTTCCGCTGTATCATCGCTAAAACTATCATCTATATTACCTTTTTCATGAGGCACAGCTGTCCATGGAATAACATCTGATACATCATCGAGCACTTCTTCGGCTAATTCATCTCTTAGTTCAAAGGTCTGATAGTAAAAGCGATCAATACACGGAGTTACTTCCACTCTCAAGCGCGGTCTTATTTCTACTGGTTCTTCAAGCCCAAGCATGGCATAGACACGGCCGCTTTTGTAGGAGCCTTCGGTGGTTATCACCGTCGGCGCATCGCTACCATTCAATTGATTAGATGAAATCACTAACCCGGGTTGGCCGCCTCTTTCGTTTTTACCTTGATGAAGGACTAGTCGAACCGGTGTATATTTTCCATCGATGTACTCTAAGCCTAACATCGTGCCATTATTTTTATCACCAGTATACCATCGGCAAATTGCGAGTCGCCAATGCGGGGCAGGGTTGCCATCCATGTATTCCCTTAATAGAGCAATATTTCCCAAGTCAATATTGGGGAGCATGAATTGTCGGCTGCAAAGTCCAATACCGCCGCTACTAACATTGATAGCGTCCCAGCCAAGGTGCTCGGGCTTGCTAATTTGAGTCAAGCTGACCAATTCCGCCACCGATAGCACTTTCTTCTTATTTTGCGATAGCCGCCCCAATACTCTGATGATGTCATTAAGTCCCCATATAACATCAATTTTTGAAACAATGGGATAACGTCTGGCATCTCTTTCTATGCGTTCTTTCCAGTGTTTGCTGGCGTGTTCCCACAAATACTTGGCGGTGGAATGATTGATGCTTTTATGAAACGATCGAGAGGTCAACTTTTCTTTATCTTCAAGAATATCCAAATCAAATCTAATCTGTCTTAGCAGATCAAAAGTTAATAGCAGTCTAATCTTTGGATCTTCTGGGTCGTCTAATTCGCTAGTGACAAAGTTGGGTTTATTTTCGCTGGTGATATCGATAATAAAACAATCGTCATTTCTAAAATCATCGGGATTTTCGGATATTCTTGATAGGTGAACCCAATGATTTAGATAATGAAATAAGTGCCAATGTTCGCCTCTATCCAGGTGATAAGGATCAGCCAAAGCTAACAGGCAGTTGCGAATGTAATTTTGTTCGATGGTAGACAAACAATAACTATCACCGGTATCAACCTGTAAATAGTTAAAATCCTCCTTACCGGCGTGTGCGTATAACGAGTTTATTTCTCGCCATAAATAAATCGGGATTGGGGCATAAATTTCGTATTGCTCGATTAACATTAAGCCCAAGTAATAGATTGCAAATCCAGAAGCTTTGGCTTTGAGCTTATTTTTACCCCACAACTGTCTTTTATTTTGCGAGTCGTTGACAATGATTTTATGTGCAAAAGCCATTTCTCGGGTAAAGGTGTGAAGTTTTTCGAGGTTTGATTCGTAGTCTGGTTTCTTCTTAATGACTCGATTTACTCTTGGCCGGAAATAATCGTGGATTAGGGTGTAGGTTGTATCAAAAGATGAAACCAGTTCGCTTCTCAGCTTATAAGCAATCTCTGTTCGATTTAGGCTGGAGATAGCACGGGTGACTTCAGGTAAGGTTTTGGACATGTCAGCAAGCGGAAGGGACTTCAACCACAGGTCAAGTTTGGCGGGATCGGTTTCTACCAATATATGCTGCCCTTCCTGCTGAGAAGGTATGGTTAATCTTATGCTTTCCATGTTTTATACCAGACTCTCTTTACTGCTTTCCCAATCAAAATTAATAAACCTTCTAGTCGAAACCAAGTGTGGATTAACTCAACAAAAATCAAATCGTAGGCCCGATTTTGCCATTGGTTCAAAATTCAATTTGGCTAGTTCCGATTTTAGCTTCAAAATGGGGGTTAAATCGGGCCGATAAAATAGTAATATAGGCGCATCGCTGTCTAAGTATAGACAATAAAGAGGTTTTAAAACCAATTCCTTTTAGAAAAAAGTGTGAATATTACCAATATTATGAAAACTATAGCATATTTTAAAGTGATAGTTCTATGCTTTACTTTGTCCTGTTGCCAATCTTGCTCACAAAATGCCGACTTTTTCTTGTTAGACGGTAGTGGTCACCGTCTAGCTGACTATCGAGGGCAGTGGCTGATTGTCAATTTTTGGGCCGAATGGTGTGCGCCATGCCGTGAAGAGGTCCCAGAATTAAATCAGTTATATCGAAATGCAAGTCAGCAAAACTTGACTATAATCGGTATTAGTTATGACGCGTTAGAAAATAGAGAAATTGATCGAATTGTGACTCAATGGGGCATCGAATATCCAGTTGTAGCCAGTAAACCGATGCCAATACTGCCATTTAAACTACCAAAAACTTTACCGGGCAATTATATTTTCAACCCAGAGGGGGAATTGGTGGCACGGCTATCAGGTAAGCAAAGTGTACAATCATTAACCAAGCTACTGAAATCCTTAAAGAAAAAAAGTATGTAAAGTCATTGATTTGTGGACTGGTCTAGGTTTCAATAGTAAAAGTTACGCTAAAATTAATTCGATTGGGTCAATTAACCTCGTCTAAGTTGCCTGGATGAATTTGAAAACAAAACATTGTCAGGTAAAACTAATTTAACAGAAGCCATTAAAATGAACTCTCATAAATATAGCCCTAAATCTTTGCATCCTCTTACAGCTCTGATGAGAAAGTTATTATTGTTATCAATAATACTCTTGTTTTCGAGTTTTGCTACTGCAGCAGAGGATGATAAACCGGCACCGGCGGTCAAAATATTTGATTTGGTCCTGGACGAAGATACTGAGCAGCAATCAGCGCAAGATTCCAATTCTGAAAATGACAATCAACCGGCGACGCCTGTCGAGGATAATAGAACCACAGCCGAAAAACTCGAGGATCTAAAGAAAGAAGTTTTGTCGGTTAATCGAGATTTGTTTATTCTGGAAGAAGATCTTTTGTTTCCAGCATCGACTCAACTGGCAGCGTATTTTTCAGTAGATATAGGCTATTTCTTTTCTCTTGATAATATAAAAATAAAAATTGACGACCAACAAGTGACTCATCATTTGTATACAGAAAAGGATGTTGATGCACTTTACCGCGGCGCTATTCAAAAAGTCTATATCGGCAATGTTAGTACCGGCGAGCATGAATTGGTAGCCATTTTGATCGGTATTGGTCCGCACAAAAGGGAATATCGACGCGCAATATCTTTTAAGTTTACCAAGACAACCGATGCCAAGGCGATTGAAATACAACTTCGCGACGATAGCGGCAAGCTGCAACCGAAATTGCATGTAGTAGAATGGTAGAGAACAGACGGTGCACTTATTAAAAATATCGGTAAAACTAACCACTTTGTTAATGCTAATACTTTTGTCTGGGTGTTCGTATTTTGAGCAAAAAGTCGAATCTCAAACTCCGCCAGAAGAGCTCAGCCAGGCAGAGCGAGAAGATCTAAAAAAGCCCGCTCACCTGCAAGACTTGGCCTATGGTGAAATTCTTTATGATTATTATCGAGGTGAAGAAATTTCGGCATTAACCAAAATTTTGATCGCACAAAAAGAAAATCAACTGCCCAACCATACCAATAGCGCTGAACTATTGTCTGGAGTCATCTACCTAAACCTGGGAATGTTAATTAAAGCTCAAGAGATTTTCAAACGACTATTAACCGAACAAGATCTTAAGAATGAGCTAATCGCCAAAATAGAATTCTATCTGGCTAAACTGCATTACAAACAACATGATTACCCTCAAGCTAAGCAACGTTTGACCCGTGTATATCAATCGTTGAGTGTTGAATTGCGGGATGAATGTTTTATTATGCTAAGCAATATTGCCCTGTCTGATAAACAGTTGCTTGAAGCAAGAGACTGGCTGAATCTGGTAAGCAGTGATTCTGAGTTGTTGGTTTATACTCGATACAATTTGGGAATAATCTGGTTAAAGGATGGTCAGTTGGAGCAGGCGTTGCCATTTTTAACGAAAGTATTTTTAACCCATCAACCGACTGACATTCAACGCAGTTTGCAAGATAAAGCCAAAGTGGCTCTTGGATTTTATTATTTAAAAGGTAAGCAGTTAGAAAAAGCAAGAGAACAATTTTTGGCCGTCCGTTTAGAATCTCCTTACACCAATAAAGCGTTACTAGGTATGGGCTGGACTTATGTGGAAAAAGGCAACTATAACAAGGCATTATCTCATTGGCTCGAGCTTAGGAAAAAAGATATACGCGATATCGCAGTTCAAGAAGCATTGTTAGCGATCCCATATGCCTATCAAAAATTAAAGGCAATGCAGCCAGCTTTAGAAAAGTACCTTGATGCCACTGAACTTTACCAGCAACAATTGGATCTCATTGCAAATATAGAGCTACAAGTGATTGACGGTCAACTGGTTGAAAACCTGGTTAACAGAATGATCAAATCCAAGCAGTCAGAGCGTGATGATGACAATATTCGAGACTCAAAAATATTCGGTGATGATTATGATTACTACATCTATGAATTACTCGCGCAAAATAGTTTTAATGAACATTTTAGAAGTTATCAAAAGTTAGGCCGATTAGAACTGCTCATTGAACACTGGGAAAACCAACTGCCTATGTTGAATGAAATGTTACATTCTAATCAAATAAGATTTGATGAAAAAATACCAAAAGTTGACGCTTATCTTAATCAGGGCATTTTTGAAAATTATCTATTAACCTACGAAACTATTCAACAGGATTTAAATTTCCTCAATAAACATGAAAAACTCTATTTACTGGCCGATCAACAACAAACGGCATTGCACAAAAGAATATTACGGCTTGAGCAAAAAATTCAAAATATTCCAAAAGATTTGCTAGACGATAATCAAGTCGATAAGGCCAGGCGGGCGCGGGGCGTTTTACAGTGGCAGTTGGAAGAAGGTAGAGCTAAAAAAATATGGCAGTTGAAGAAATCAAGTAGTCAAATCAAAAGCATATTAGTGGAAATGGAAGAACTTACCACTAATTTAACCTATGCCAGAGAACAGGCTTTAACTCGTTTTATTGGTTTTCAGGACTTGGTTGATGAAGGCTCGATAAAATTAACAAACTTACGAGCCGGTATTCAGATTCAAATTGACTATCAAGCGAACTTGATAAAACAACAAATTCTGGCAGTTTTGAAAAGAAGAAAAATTACCCTTGAGCACTTTTTGCTTCAATCAGATCTATCGGTTGCGAGACTACACGAGCAAGCGGTTTATATTCCAGAGGTAGAGTATTGATGCTAGTTTGTAGTAAAACTGTTATTCCATTGGACCTATGCAACGATAATAAGGAAAGTTGAAAGTGTTACTAAAACGCTCTTTCAAATTGATTGTTCTTACGCTGCTATTGGCCGGTTGCGCGAACCTGAAATGGATCAATCCATTTGCCGAAATAAAAGTTGAAGACATGGAGCCACGAGTTAAGTTTGTGGATAAGGCCGAGGTTGCGGTCCAGCCTTCGACGTTACCAAAAATTAAACCGGAATTGGTGATCGCCAGTTATAAACGACTATTGGTCCGAGGAAACCCTCAGATTAGAAAGGAAGCTTTGCGCCGGTTGGCGGACTTAACCATGCGATTGGCAGAGACTAAACTGGTTATTGACACGCCTGAACAACTTGCGCAATTAAGTCCAGCGGTAAAGGAAGCGACTTTTACCGAAGCCATCCGACTTTATCAAGAACTTTTATCAGAGTTTCCGCAATATAAGCATGCGGCGGACATAAAATACCAACTAGCTCGTGCACTGTCTTTAAATAGCGAACCAGAAAAATCTTTGGCACTTTTAGATCAAATAGCGGTCAGCCCGGTTAAGGCTAGTTCTTATGTCGAAAGCCAGTTTCGTCGCGGCGAATCCTATTTTGTGCGCAAAAAATATTTGATCGCTGAAAAAGCCTATGAAGAAGTGATTTTAAAAGGTATAGGCACCAGTTTTTATGACAAGGCACTATATAAGCGAGGCTGGTCTTTATTCAAACAAAGTTTATTTCCTGAAGCACTGGAAGATTTTTTTGTATTACTTGAACGGCTATTTGATGAAAAGGTTCAAAATACCCAATTGTCCAAGCAGTTGATCTCCGACACTAAACGAGTGATTAGTTTAGCGTTTTATAATATGGATGGTGCGCCATCCGTACAAAAGCATTTCGCCAGTCACGGGGCAAAGGGCTATGAAGACCAAATTTATGATTCTTTAGCAACGTTATATATTGAGCAGGAACGATTCCAGGATGCGTCAGATACTTACTTAGGCTTTATTGAACGTAATCCATTGCTCGAAACCGCGCCTGATTTTCATACTCGGGTAATAGAGATTTACAAAAAGGGTGGTTTTCCCAGTTTAATATTACCGGCAAAAGAAAGTTATGTGGTCAACTATGGCCGCAACAGTGAATTTTGGAAAGTTCATATTGGTGATGTTACCAATCGAATAAAACCGCAGTTACGAGAACACCTGGAAGATATTTCTCG
>CAZOBX010000021.1:0-37764 GCA_964578045.1 uncultured Kangiella sp.
GTTATGGATTTACTGTGACTCCCGTTCAGTTAGCTCAAGCTTATGCCATTTTGGGTGCGCATGGCATAAAACGGCCCCTGTCATTGGTCAAGCAAGAACAGACAGTGGAGGGAGAAAGAGTCGTTACCGAAAAGGCGGCAAAACAGGTAGTTCTTATGATGGAAACCGTTGTTAATGAGGGTGGTACCGGACAAAAAGCCAGCGTTGAAGGATACCGGATCGCTGGTAAAACAGGTACCGCAAGAAAAGCGACCGCCGGGGGGTATGGCGATGACTATACGGTCTTTTTTGCCGGAATAGCGCCGGTCAGCGATCCGAAGATTGCCATGGTTGTATTTGTCGATGAACCTCAGAGTGAAAACTATTATGGCGGTCAAGTGGCTGCGCCTGTTTTTGCGAAAGTCGCCAGTGATACCTTGCGCTTGCTCAATATTAAGCCAGACCAAAAATCTCGGTCTGAAATAAAACTTGATGTAGTAAAAATAACAAAATCAGGGAGAGCTGATAATGGCTAAACTCCCAAGTTTAAAAAAATTACTGGCCAACATATCCAGTGGGCAGGTGGGGGTTGACCGAGAGTGTATTCCGGTCGGCCCACTTCGTCTTGATAGTCGTAAAATACAAAGCGGTGATACCTTTGTTGCGGTGGAAGGATTTCAAATTGATGGTCGAGTTTATGTTCCAACAGCGCTTGATAACGGTGCCAGTCTGATTCTTGCAGAAGCAAAAAATTGCAGTGAATTTAAACAAATGTATGACGAGATTGCCAAAGATAAAATTATCTGGATTGAAAACTTAAGAGACAACCTGAGTGAAATCGCGGCTAATTATTACGGTCATCCGTCCGCTGAATTAAAAAATATAGCGGTCACCGGTACTAATGGAAAAACCAGTTGCAGTTTTTTGATTGCCAAGACGTTACAAAAAATGAATTTTGAATGTTATCTGATGGGCACATTGGGAATTGGCAGTTGTGGTTCTTTGAGGGAATCTAGCAATACCACCGCCGATGCGATTACATTGCAAAAAATCCTTGCGGAAGCTGTACATAGCGGCGCGCAGTTTTCATCGATGGAAATTTCTTCTCACGGCATTGACCAAAATCGAGCGGCAGCGGTCCAACTAAATACGGCGATCTTTACCAATTTAACTCGTGACCATTTGGATTATCACGGTAGTATGGAAAATTATGGTGCCGCAAAAAGAAAATTATTTTTACACAAGTATCTTAAAAATGTGGTGCTCAATATGGATGACCGTTTTGGTCGCCAACTTGCAAAAGATGAAGAAATTATCGCGACCAAGTGGTTAGTGACCACCAATCTTCCGACTTCAGGTTCGAATCTGAATCGCTGGATTTGGGCGGAAGATGTGAACTATTCCCTACAAGGAATGCATGCCAAAATCTATACCCCCTGGGGCAGTGGCAAACTCGACTCGCCGCTAATCGGCCAGTTTAATTTGTGCAACCTATTGCTGGTGGTAGCCGCGCTTGGATCGATTTTAAAAGATTTGCCTTTAATCCTTTACACATTAAAAGATGTCCATTCAGCTGAAGGAAGAATGGATACCATTGGTAATGCCAAAACTCCACTGGCTGTCGTCGATTACGCCCACACTCCGGATGCGCTGGAGCAAGCGCTGATTGCTATCAGAGAACATTGTGTGGGCTTAATATGGTGTGTGTTTGGTTGCGGTGGCGATCGGGATCCCGGCAAACGACCCATGATGGCAAAAATAGCAGAAAAATTGGCCAATCGAGTGATTGTCACCATGGACAATCCTCGTATGGAATCTTCCGATCAAATCAAAGCGGATATTTATTCTGGTTTTAGAAAAGCAGAGAAAGTGAAATATATCCAAAACAGGCAAAAAGCAATAGAGCTTGCTATTGAGCAGGCTCTACCGGGCGACGCCATTTTGGTTGCCGGAAAAGGTCATGAAGATTATCAAATTATCGGTAAAGAAAAAATATTTCATAGCGATAAAAAGGTTTGTCAAAAAGCTTTGGAGGCGTATCAATCATGATCAAAACGCCAATTTCTGAAATCGCCGAAAAGATCCATGCACAAATGATTGGGGATGATGTTGAAATCTCTATGGTATTTACTGACAGTCGTCAGGAAAAGCCAACTGGTTTGTTTGTTGCCTTAAAAGGTCCCCATTTTGACGCCCATCGCTTTGTAGATGAAGTCCTTAAATCTGGTGCTGCTGGTGTTGTAGTCGATCATCAGGTTGAAACCGATAAAACTCAAATAGTGGTTCCCAATACCCGGATCGCTCTGGCAGAAATTGCCAGACTTAATCGAAACAAGAGTCGGGCAAAATATATTGCAGTCACCGGCAGCAGTGGAAAAACAACCGTCAAAGAAATGGTTGCATCGATCCTTCAATTATCTGGAAAAACTTTTGCAACCATTGGCAATCTCAATAACGACATTGGTGTTCCATTAACCTTGCTAGATATCAATGAAGAAATAGAGTTCGGCGTGGTCGAATTGGGTGCTAATCATGCAGGAGAAGTTGCTTTTACGGCGGATATTACGCGTCCAGATGTGGCATTGGTCAATAATATTTCTGCAGCCCATCTCGAAGGTTTTGGCGATTTACATGGCGTTGCCAGCGCCAAGCGGGAAATATACTCTGCCCTATCACAAGACGGCGTAGCGGTACTTAATGGCGATGATGATTTTCTCAGTTATTTTGAAAAGAAAATTACCACCAAAAAGATTGTTTTTTCAGTCAAAGGTGATGCTGATGTGATGGCTAAAAACATTTTTCTCAATGAGGATCAATCATCGACATTTGAGCTGCACTATGAACAACATCAGGTATCCATCAGTTTACCGATTGTCGGTCAACATAATGTTGCAAATGCGCTGGCCGCGGCCAGTTGTTGTTTAGCCGTGGGTATTTCTTTATCACAAATTGCGCAAGGACTGCAAAATACTCCAGTCGTCTCAGGGAGATTAGCAATCCGCCAACTTGAGTCCGGCTGTCGAATTATTGATGATACTTATAATGCAAACGTTGCTTCAATGAAAGCCGCGATTGATTTACTCAGTCATTATCCATCACCTAGAATCCTGGTCTTAGGCGACATGGCTGAATTAGGTGAGTCAGGACGACAATGTCATCAGCAAGTTGGAGAGTATGCCAAGCAGGAAAACATCGATAAATTGTTCAGCTGTGGCGTATTAACTCAATTCTCTCAAATAGCATTTGCTGAAGATGCGGATGCATATCGTGTGGTTGATAAAAATTTAGCTGGACAAAAAAACATCACTAGCGGGCAACATTTTAACCACCAAAAAGAACTCGTAAAAAAACTAAAACAAGAAGCGATTGCAGGTGCGACGATATTAATTAAAGGTTCTCGCAGTGCACATATGGAAAATATAGTACAAGCACTAATCGATGGAGATGAGGCGTATAATTCTCAATGCGAGAGTTCAAAACCTCATTCTTCTACTGTTACGGAAACCGGTGCCGCTTCCCTAAAAGGGGAAAACTAACCATGTTGTTATGGCTAACAGATTACTTACAACAATTTCATTCAGGTTTTAACCTGTTTCAGTATTTGACCATTCGCGGAATCCTGTCAGTGATCACCGCATTTTTGATTTCATTGATGTTAGGTCCGTATATGATCCGGAAATTAAGTGTCAAACAAATTGGTCAGATGATTCGACATGATGGTCCGGAGTCGCACTTGGTAAAGGCCGGTACGCCAACTATGGGCGGTGCGCTGATATTGGCTGCGATCGCTATTTCTACTTTGCTTTGGGCTAATTTGGAGAGTCGCTTTATCTGGACCGCATTGTTAACTACCTTGGGATTTGGTTTGGTGGGCTGGGTAGATGACTACCGCAAACTTATTTATAAAGATCCTAAAGGACTTGCTTCTCGTTGGAAATATTTTTGGCAATCGGTAATTGGTTTGACCGCCGCGGTTTATTTATATTATTCGGCGCAAAGTGAAGTAGAAATCACTTTGATTATTCCATTTTTCAAAAATATCGCGATCAATATGGGCATGATGTACATCTTGTTCACCTATTTTGTGATTGTTGGTACCAGCAACGCGGTGAATCTAACCGATGGATTGGATGGCCTGGCTATTTTGCCAACTGTACTAGTCGCAGGCGCGCTTGGTGTGTTTGCTTATTTAACCGGTAATATCAATTTTTCGGAATATTTATCGATCCCTTATGTGCCTGGAACCGGAGAGTTGATTATTTTTTGCGGCGCAATCGTCGGTGCCGGTTTAGGTTTTCTCTGGTTTAATACTTATCCTGCTCAAGTTTTTATGGGGGACGTTGGCGCGCTTGGTCTCGGAGCGGCTTTAGGAACCGTTGCGGTTATTGTGAGACAAGAGTTTGTTTTATTTATTATGGGTGGCGTTTTTGTGGTGGAAACTGTGTCAGTTATTTTGCAAGTTGCTTCATTTAAATTGACCGGTAGAAGAATTTTTAATATGGCACCCTTGCATCATCATTACGAATTAAAAGGTTGGCCAGAACCTCGAGTGATTGTGCGATTTTGGATCATATCGGTTATTTTGGTGTTGATAGGATTAGCGACTCTAAAGATTAGATAAAAATGGTTAAGAGCTAAAGATTTATAGAAAACTCGCTAAGAATAAAAATTGGATTGAATAAACATAATAAGTTAGTTGAGAAACATGAGACAGATGGATACAAAAGGAAACACACACATTATATTCGGATTGGGTCAATCCGGATTATCTTGTGCGCGTTACTTTGACCGTATCGGCCAAACCTATTCTTTGCTGGATACACGTGAAAACCCTCCTGGAAAAAACGATGTTCAGGGTCTCAAGTATTGTCGGGCATTTTATTTTGGTGCAATAGAAGAAACTATCCTAGATAATTGCCAGCAATTAGTGGTTAGTCCTGGCATTGCTTTAAACACACCATTGGTGCAGCAAGCAATTAAACTAGGTATAGATGTATGTGGTGATGTGGAGATATTTTCCAGAGCATGTAAGAAGCCAATAATTGCAATTACCGGTTCGAATGGAAAGAGTACAGTGACCGACTTAACTGATAAGTTGATCCAGGCTGCCGGTATCAAATCTCAAAAGTGCGGAAATATCGGATTGCCTGTTCTGGATTTCTTGCCTGAGGACAGCGCCGAACTTTATGTTTTGGAACTGTCGAGTTTTCAACTCGATACCACTGATTCACTCAAGCCAAAGGTCGCAGTATTATTAAATCTAAGTGAAGATCATATGGATCGTTACCCAGGTTTTGAACAATACTGCCAGTCGAAACATAAAATATTTCAGCGAGCGACACATATAATCTTCAATCAGGATGATGAACTTACTTATCCGCAAAAAATATCTGAAAATGACCTGGCATTTTCTTTAAAAGTACCCAGCGATAACAAGCTTTCACAGACAAGCTATATCAATCGGTCAGATTCGAACCATGATTTTACGGGTTACGATTTAATTGTTAAGCGACAAAATATCGTTTCTAGTAACTTGCTTAATATTACCGGCAAACATAACTATGCTAATGCACTGGCTAGTCTAAATATATTAAGTTGTCTGGATATTGAAATAGATGAAACTATTTTAGTTGCCTTACAAAGTTACGGTGGGCTTGAACACCGTTTTCAACTGGTATTAAGAGTGGATAATTGCGAATGGATCAATGATTCTAAAGCTACTAATGTGGGCGCAACTATTGCGGCGCTAAACAGTGTCGAAGTTACTCAAAATACTCAATTGATACTTATTGCTGGCGGCGATAGCAAACAAAGTGAACTTAGTCCACTAATCAGACCGTTGGAAGATAAAGTGAGTGAAATGGTTTTACTCGGAAAAGATGCGAAACTGTTATCTCAACTGACCCCAAAAGTCACTTCCTATTTGGTAGATGATATGCACCAAGCGGTTTGCAAAGCCAAAGAACTGATCAAGAATAAAGCTGTAGTATTGCTTTCTCCTGCCTGTTCAAGTTTAGATATGTTTAAGAGTTTCGAAGCACGCGGAGAAGAATTTATTGCCGCAGTGAGGGCTTGCGCATGAGCCAGTTAAATAGAAGTAGTTTTTCCAGTCACAATCAGATTTATGACCAAGTGTGGTATGACCGTATTTTGATTTCAGTGGTTATTATATTGATGACAATTGGACTGGTTATGGTGACCTCCAGTTCAATGCATTATGCACAGAATGTTTTTTCCGGTCATTCTTATCATTATGTTAATCGGCATATTATTTATATGCTGATTACTTTGTTGGCATCCGTTCTGGTTTTGTCGCAACCGATAATTAAGTGGCAAAGATATGGTCCTTATCTTCTAGTTTTTGGTATTGTGTTATTAGTGGTGGTTTTGTTTGCCGGTCGCAGCATCAATGGCAGTAAGCGAGTTTTAGCATTGGGACCCCTAACACTGCAAGTCTCGGAATTCGTCAAACTTTTTATCGTGGTCTATATGGCTGGATACTTGGTCCGTCGTACCGACGAATTACAAACCCAATTTAGAGGATTCATAAAGCCCTTAGCCGTGTTAGCACTGATCTCTGGATTGTTATTATTAGAGCCGGACTTCGGCGCAGTAGTGGTTATTCTTTCAACAAGTTTAGCAATGTTATTTTTGGGTGGAGCCCGTTTATGGCAATTTATTGGTCTGACCGTTGCGGTCGGTGCGACCCTTGGGGCAATCGCGGTAAGTCAACCTTATCGGATGCAAAGACTTCTCACTTTTCTTGACCCCTGGTCTGACCCGTTTGGTAGCGGTTATCAGTTGACACAATCCTTAATAGCTTTTGGTCGAGGAAATATTTTTGGTCAAGGGCTTGGTAATAGCCTACAAAAATTATCTTATCTTCCAGAAGCGCATACGGATTTCGTATTTGCGGTACTAGCTGAAGAGTTAGGTTTGATTGGTGTGTTTATCATGCTTGCCCTATTCTTTATTCTATTTGTCAGAGCGATGAAGATTGGTCGGGTTGCATTATTACAACAAAGGGCATATTCAGCCTATTTGGCATATGGCATTGGATTCTGGTTAACTTTTCAGGCTTTGATAAATATCGGGGTTACCAGCGGTGCATTGCCAACTAAAGGGTTAACGTTACCGTTTGTCAGCTATGGCGGCAACAGTTTATTAGTTTGTGGGATCGCTATCGCCATTTTATTGCGAGTCGATTTCGAAAATAGATTGGTTGATGGAAAATTGTTATCGGTTAAAGATTCCGAATTAGAAAGTTTGGGAGATAAGAATGACTAACCTATCAACGTCAATCCATTCACAAAAAGAAAAATTTAGCGCTTTGATTATGGCTGGCGGGACCGGGGGGCATATTTTCCCGGGTTTGGCCGTAGCTCGAGAGTTACAGAGCAAAGGTTGGAAGACAAACTGGTTAGGTTCGGTGGGTGGAATGGAAACTCAACTTATCGGGGATACTGATATCCCGTTGAATTTGATTTCAATTTCTGGTTTGCGGGGTAATGGTTTGTCAGGATGGTTAAAAGCCCCTTTTACTTTGTTAAAAGCGATTTTCCAAGCGATAAAAATTATTCGCAAAACAAAACCCGATATTGTCATTGGATTTGGAGGTTTTGCTTCTGGACCTGGGGGGCTGGCGGCTTTTTTATTAAGAAAACCATTGTTTATTCATGAACAGAATGCAGTCGCGGGCATGACTAATAAATCATTAGCCAAATTGGCAAAGCGAGTTTTTTTGGCATTTCCGAATGCTATCGAAAATAACAAGGGGAGCAAAAAATTTCAAATCATCGGAAACCCGATCCGGCGAGAAATCACTGAACTTTCAAAGTTTAATCATGCGAGCAGTAGCGAAAACAAAAGCATCAAAATCAATCTTTTAGTGGTTGGTGGCAGTCGAGGAGCAAGGGTTTTTAATGACGTTTTACCAGAATTGCTATCACCTTTGCTCAAGTTACATAAAATTGCTGTTCGACATCAAAGTGGTAAAGGAAATTTGGCGACTACAATGGCGATTTACGCCGAAAATGAAATACAAGATTCTGATGATTTAAAAGTGGAAGAGTTTATAAAGAATATGAAGGATGCATATCGATGGGCTGATTTAGTGGTTTGCAGAGCTGGCGCATTAACGGTGTCAGAAATCGCGGCTGTCGGTATTGCCGCTATTTTTGTACCTTTTCCTTATGCAGTTGACGATCATCAGACTAAAAATGCACTTTGGTTAGTAAAGCAAGATGCAGCAATATTAATCGGCGAAACCGATTTGAACTCAGATAAAAGTAAACGCAAGATTCTGTCTTTGGTCGAGGAACCAGAAAAGTTGAAACAGATGGCTGAAAAAGCCAAAAAGATAGCCTATCTAGACGCAACTAAGATACTTGTAGGCGCTTGTGAGCTATTAATGGAGGAAGTGGCATGATTACGAAAAACACCAGCCATTCAAATGATTTTGTTGCCAACATTCCAGAGATGAGGCGGATAAGGCGGATCCATTTTATTGGTATCGGCGGCGCTGGCATGTGCGGAATTGCCGAGGTTTTGCTCAATCAGGGCTATGTGGTGACGGGGTCCGATCCAGTCGAAGGAACGACTACCAAACGATTGAAAAAATTAGGAGCAGAAATTTATCATCAGCATACCGCTAATAATATTCTGGGAGTTGATGTAGTCGTAGCAAGCACAGCCATATCTGAGGAAAATGTAGAAATCGAAGCGGCTCGCTCTCGCCGAATACCGGTGGTGCCTCGCGCCGAAATGTTAGCCGAGCTAATGCGGTTCAGACACGGCGTGGCGGTGGCTGGAACCCATGGTAAAACGACCACTACCAGTTTGTTGGCGACTATTTTTGCGGAGGCCGGTCTTGATCCAACCTATGTGATCGGTGGTTTGTTAAATCGTTTAGGCGCAAATGCCAAATTAGGTAAAAGTCGATATTTTATTGCCGAAGCCGATGAAAGCGATGCTTCATTCTTACATCTTCAACCGATGGTATCAGTGGTAACCAATATTGATCGCGATCATATGGATACTTACGGTGGTGACTTTGAAAAGGTTAAAAAAACGTTTATTGAGTTTATCCATAATTTGCCTTTTTACGGCATCGCGATTTTGTGTGGTGACGATGAACCGATCAAGCAAATTATTCCATCGCTTATGCGGCCTTACGTAACTTACGGATTTTCTGAAGATGTTGATTATCAGGCGGTTGAAGTGGTTCAACAAGGCGTGGTTAGTCAATTCAAAATAAAGCGCAAAGGCAAACCGGGCTTAGTGGATATCACTTTGAATATGCCTGGTCGACATAATGTTTTAAATTCTTTGGCGGCTTTTGCGGTTGCCAACGAAGATGGAGTCAAAGCGCCGGTTATTGCGGAGGCGCTAAGAACTTTTTCTGGTATTGGAAGAAGGTTTCAAAGTTACGGACAATTTAGTACCAGCATAGGACAACTAGAGCTGGTTGATGATTATGGTCATCACCCGACAGAAATTCAGGCAACTATTGAAGCAGTTCGCAACGGATGGAAAAAAAGTAGATTGGTTATGGTTTTTCAACCGCACCGATATACTAGAACAAGAGATCTCTACGATGATTTTGCCAATGTATTAGCAAAAGTTGACGTTTTAATTATTATGCAAGTTTATCCCGCGGGCGAAGCTCCCATTGTTGGAGCCGATAGTCGTTCACTTTGTCGCACAATCCGTCAACATGGGGGCTTGGACCCGATCTTTGTCGAAGATCCCATTGACTTAAAATCGGCTTTGGCTGCCATTGTACAAGATGGCGATCTGATAGTGACCCAAGGTGCAGGAAATGTTGGCGGCTTAGCAGCTAGTTGGGCAGAGGAAAATATGCAATTTATAAATCAGAAAACTAATCAGGAATAGTTTCGAAAAAAGCAATGAAGAAAAATCACAATAAACTCGATTATGGCAAAGTTGCCGTCCTGATGGGCGGCACTAGCGCTGAGCGAGATATTTCTTTATTGTCGGGCAATGCTATCTATAAAGGATTAATTGCTAATGGTATCGATGCCATAAAAATCGACACCAAACAAGCCATTTATCCGGCTTTAATTGAGAATAAAATCGAGCGCGCATTTATCGCTCTACACGGTAGGGACGGTGAAGACGGCGTTATTCAAGGTTTTTTAAGAATGTTAGGTATTCCATTTACTGGCAGTGATACTGCCAGTTCCAGCCTCGCGATGAATAAACTGCATAGCAAAAAAATATGGTTACAAATGGGACTAAAAACTGCTTCGTTCGCGGAAGTTCTCTTACAGCAGTCACTGGATGTTAACCAGGCAGCCAAGATAATAGAGCGATTAGGCGAGCAATTATTTGTTAAGCCGATCCGCGAAGGCTCGAGTGTGGGAATGTCAAAAGTAAACGGATACGATGAATTGCTAATTGCTGTAAAAAAAGCACAACAATACGATTCGGTTTTGATCGAACGATTTGTCGATGGTCGAGAGTACACAATCGGTATTTTAAACGGCAAAGCGTTACCCAGTATCAGTATGGTTACACCCAATGAGTTTTATGATTTTGACGCCAAATATAAAGCTAATACCACGGAATATTTCTGTCCAAGTGGTTTAGGCAATCAGCAAGAACAGCTGTTGCAAAAAACGGCATTGTCGGCATTCGAGGCGCTTGGTTGTTCGGGCTGGGGGCGAGTCGATTTTATTAAAGAGAAAAAGACCGGGGAATTTATGTTATTAGAAGCCAATACGGTACCGGGGATGACTGAGACTTCGTTAGTGCCTAAAGCGGCTCAATCGGCAGGGATTGATTTTACCGAGCTAGTCAAACAAATATTGGATACCAGTTTTTCCAATGGTGACGGAAGCCAATTAGATAATACTAAAAATAACGAGGGCGACAACAGGGGTAACTGTAATGGCTAAAAAGATGGCAGTCAAAACCAACCCAGGCAAGCCGACTACAAAGATTGAGATCGGAATACCGGAATTTGTTAAGCCAATGCTTAAGTTGACACTTGTACTCAGCTTAGTCGCTGGTGTTGGATTGTTAATAACAAAAATTCCTGGCGTTTGGTCGGGTATCTGGCCAATCGAAAAAATTGCGATTGTCGGAGAGCGAGAACATCTGGATCAAACCCAGCTAGCAAAAATATTATTGGCAAAAGAATTTTCTGGAATGCTATCCATTGACCTGCAACAATTAAGAAGCAAAGTCATTCAATTACCCTGGGTGAAAGATGTACAGATCCGAAAAGTGTGGCCAGATACTTTGCGTTTTACCGTGGAAGAGTATCACGCAATAGCATTGGTAAATCAAAGTTATTTGACCGATGGAGGTCAGTTAATAGAACGTGGTAGTTACACCACCAAGCGACCAGTTCTGAATTTGGAAATAGACCAAGTGCAAATGGATAGAAAACCAAATCTATTGGTTTTGTTAGATAAACTACAGCAGATACAAGCTAAATTGGCTGACCACCAGTTGGATATCAGCCAGCTAAGAATTAGTGAAAGCAATAACTGGCTTATCCAGGTAAAAAATAAGTTCGTGATAAAAGTAGGACGAAAGCAGCAGCTAGAAAGAATTGAAAAATTAGTTCTGGTTTATAGGGCTATCGAAAACAAAAACGAGTTGGAAAGTATCGATTTGAGATACAGCAACGGGCTGGCAGTCAAACTTGCAGACAAATTGTCAAATGCTGAGAAAAACGGATAACAATAGAGTCGATAAATTATGTCAAAAACAGTCGAAAAAAAATTAATCGTCGGGTTGGATATCGGAACTTCCAAAGTCGTAGCCATTGTGGGTGAAATTAGCAATGAAGGCACAACCGATATTATTGGTATTGGCAGTCATCCATCCAATGGACTTAAAAAAGGAGTGGTGGTCAATATCGAATCGACCGTGCAATCCATTCAACGAGCGGTTGAAGAGGCCGAGTTAATGGCGGGATGTCAAATTCACTCGGTGTTTGCTGGTATTGCCGGTAGCCATATTCGCAGTTTAAATTCGCACGGCATAGTGGCAATCAGGGACAACGAAGTAAATCCAGCTGATGTAGAGCGAGTAATTGATGCGGCCAAAGCAGTGGCTATTCCTGCCGATCAGCGGATCTTACATATATTGCCACAAGAATTTATTATCGATCATCAAGAAGGCATTCGCGAACCTGTTGGCATGTCAGGGGTGCGTTTAGAAGCCAAAGTGCACATGGTAACTGGCGCGGTGAGTGCTGCGCAAAATATTGTTAAATGCATACGTCGATGCGGTCTCGAAGTCGACGATATTATTCTAGAACAACTGGCATCTAGCTACTCAGTGTTAACCGATGATGAAAAAGAACTCGGCGTTTGTATTGTCGATATTGGTGGAGGCACAACCGACATTGCCATTTTCACCGAAGGGGCGATCCGCCACACAGCAGTTATCCCAATCGCAGGCGATCAGGTGACTAACGATATTGCGGTGGCATTAAGAACGCCAACTCAGCACGCTGAAGATCTCAAAATTAAATACGCCTGTGCACTCAGACAACTGACTTCTTTAGAAGATACTATCGAAGTTCCCGGGGTCGGCGATCGCGAGCCCAAAAGAATGTCCAGGCAAACTCTGGCGGAAGTGGTTGAACCAAGGTATGAAGAATTATTTACGCTGATACAAGCTGAGTTAAGACGAAGTGGTTTTGAAGAAGTGATCCCGGCAGGCGTTGTTTTAACTGGCGGCTCATCAAAAATGGAAGGACTGATTGAACTGGCCGAAGAAGTATTTCATATGCCCGTCAGGCTGGGCCTACCACAAGGCATTAGCGGATTGGTTGATGTGGTCAGAAATCCAATCCACGCTACCGGGGTTGGTTTACTGCTTTACGGACAACAACAGAATTTGCACAGCAATTCATTTGAAGAAAAAGCGCTAACTTTGCGCGGCCTATTTAGCCGCATGAAAAACTGGTTTAGTGGGTTTTAATAGAGAAAAATTTGAGGCTACGCGCTGCGGGCTAAAAATCAACTAATAAGTACTAAGTACTATAAGAGAAAAAGACTTGATATATAAAATATTTAAATCATTTTTTTTAGAACTTAGAACTTAGAACTTAGAACTTAGAATTTTATTATTTTTACATAGGCAACCTAGAAGGGGAATACCATGTCTAATATGTTTGAACTGGTGGATAACGTGCGAAACAATGCCGTTATTAAAGTAATTGGTGTTGGCGGCGGTGGAGGCAATGCCGTTGAGCATATGCTAAAAGCCAATGTCGATGGAGTTGAGTTTATTTGCGCCAATACCGATGCACAGGCGTTAAATCGCTCTTCGGTTCGTACCTCGATCCAAATTGGTGGGACGATCACTAAAGGTCTCGGCGCTGGTGCAGACCCAGAAATTGGTCGTCAGGCTGCGTTAGAAGATCGAGAAAGAATCGTCGATATTCTTAAAGATACTGACATGGTGTTTATCACTGCCGGTATGGGCGGAGGAACCGGTACTGGAGCGGCTCCGGTTATTGCTGAAATTGCTAAAGAATTGGGAGTGCTTACTGTCGCGGTTGTAACCAAGCCATTCTTCTTTGAAATGAAAAAGCGTATGGCCGTCGCAGAAACAGGGATTGAGAATCTCAGGCAACATGTTGATTCTTTGATCATTGTACCAAACGATAAAGTTTTAAGTGTCATGAAAGGTAAAAAACTGACAGAAGCTTTTAAAGCCGCCAACGATGTTTTGCATGGTGCAGTGCAAGGAATTGCTGAATTAATGACTCGTCCTGGTTTGATCAACGTCGATTTTGCTGATGTCAGAACCGTTATGTCTGAAAAGGGCATGTCGATGATGGGAAATGGTGTCGGTACTGGTGAAGATCGGGCTATTAAAGCTGCTGAATTAGCGGTATCAAGCCCATTATTGGAAGATGTTGATTTGCGCGGAGCGAAAGGTATTCTGGTTAATATTACCTCTGGCGAAGATATGAGCATTGATGAGTTTTCTGAAGTTGGTAGTGTGGTGCAGGAATTCGCCGCCGAAGATGCTACAGTTGTCATTGGAACCGCTATCGATCCTGAACTTAAAGACGAAATCAGGGTCACTGTGGTGGCTACCGGTATTGGCCAAGTGAATCAACCCGTCGTTCAGGTTAAAGTCGATAATACAAAAAAAGCCGATGGCAGCAATGATTACGCGAAACTGCAGCGACCCACAGTATTGCGTAAGCAGGCCGCGCAACCAAAACAAGCTGTTGGTAGTGATATGGATTATTTGGATATCCCGGCATTCCTAAGAAAACAGGCTGATTAGAATGACCATTAGCAGGAAATTCAGGACATCTCTGCAAGTCTGATTTGTTGTTTGAAATACCAGCTGATAATCTTTGACGTTGGCTGTACTCTTGCCCGGTTATCTCAAAACTACCCTTCTATTGGGGTGGCTGGGTAAAACGATTTAACTCAAAGCGGTGCTTGTTTGGATATATACCCGTTCCAGCTCAAGATGCAGGTTTCAGCAAGGCTAGAAACTGCCATATTTGAGGCATGGAATTTTTCGGCTAGTCATTCTAGCTAGAAATTTCATAACAAAGAAGATGGTTGTTTATAGCCTTGCCCTACGGGTGCTCAGCTAGAAAACTTGCACTGCGTTATCACTCTTGGAAAGGACTCGCCATTCCCTGCGAGTGATGCCTTGTTCAACTTTCCTAGCTGAGCACTGAAACCTGCATCTTGAGGTGGAACGGGTATGAAAGGGAGGGAGCCTTTTGATCTAATTATGATGTTCTCGTTTTGAGATAAAACGAATATTAGATGACACTTTTTGCTGAAATCCTTGTCTAGATAAAGACATCTTTGCCATGGCAGACAAATAAGAAATGTCATGTCGAGCCATTTTGTTGTTCAAAAATCGAACAATTTATTGATGTATGTTCGCTTAGTTTGTGGTAATATTCACCAATTGAGCTACTAACTCATCCGATGAGTTGCTAAGAGCTTGAAAAAGCTACAAAAAAGATAAAAAATATCTAGGCCAAAAAGGAATATTGTGTCTAACTAAATTTCGTTTTTGGAGAAGATCCCTGTCATGATAAGACAACGTACCTTGAAGACCGCCATTCGAGCCACTGGCGTAGGCTTGCACACTGGCAAGAAAGTTTATTTAACATTGCGCCCAGCTGCAGTAGACACCGGCATTATTTTTCGTAGAGTCGACCTTGATCCTGTGGTTGAAATCCTTGCAAAACCTGAAAATGTCGGAGATACTTCTCTATCTACTTGCCTGACCAATGGCGATGTCAGAGTCTCCACCGTCGAACATCTATTGGCCGCTATGGCGGGTTTGGGCATTGACAATGCCATAATTGATGTATCCGCACCCGAGGTACCAATTATGGACGGCAGCGCCGGTCCTTTTGTGTTCCTGCTGCAATCTGCGGGAGTAGAGCTGCAAGCAAAAGCTAAAAAATTCATACGGATCAAAAAACGAGTTGAAGTGTCTGATGGCGACAAAAAGGCTATTTTTGAACCCTTTGATGGTTTTAAAGTCTCTTTTGCGATTGATTTCGATCACCCAGCATTTCAAAAGAGTGCCAAATTTTCCGAAGTCGATTTTTCCGCGACCTCTTTTGTTAAAGAAATCAGCCGTGCAAGAACCTTCGGTTTTATGAATGATATCGAATATTTACGTTCTAAGAATCTGGTCCAGGGTGGCAGCATGGACAACGCTATCGTATTGGATGAGTACCGGGTACTTAATGAAGATGGCTTGCGATACGATGACGAATTTGTAAAACATAAAATCTTAGATGCAATCGGCGATTTGTATTTATTGGGAAATAGTCTGGTGGGTGCTTTTACCGGTGTAAAATCTGGCCATGCACTTAATAATCAATTATTGAGAGCGTTGGTAGCTGATGAAAAAGCATGGGAAGTGGTCACATTTGAAGATAATGATGCCGCGCCCATATCTTATATTATGAAACCAGGTTTGGCGGTTTAATATTAAATTAGTGTCTCCAGATGACAAAAAACCGCGCGATGCTCGGTTTTTTTGCCTAAGGATAAGATACCCAACAACTTTAGGTGCTTTAGGCGAAGAGCGGCCATGGCAGATGCCTGAATACATCAAGTGACTGGTCGTTGGGCGAGTAGTCTGATTAATTGCTGGTTTTGACTAAAGAACTAGCTGGGTTGGACGATAAGTTCAATGTTGCCCAGGCCGATAAAGCCATTTTGTCTAAAATGTGAAATTAAATCCGGTAATTGAAAACGGAGCTTATTTGCCCAGGCGGGGCTATCCACAGCGATAACTAGCGTGCTTTTTCGAATATTGACTACACGACAATGTTGTGAAAGTAATGGATTAATAGTCTGATGTAAGTTATTGTTAATAATCTTGATTTTGGTTAACTGATCCATCAAGGCCTTAATATCACCTTGTGGTTGGTCGATAAGATTGTTAACGGTTTGTGGTCTTTTAGCAGCCATGGCGGTATGCCTTTATTAGAGGTCGGTAGAAGAACAAACGAATTCTACCATTTTTTTAAAACAATAGTGAAGATTCAAAATCGAAGAATAATAAAAATACACCCAAATAATTTGAAGACAAATTAAATATGAGCATTACAATATTAAAACGTTCCTCGCAAGGCATGCGTAGCGTCAAATTGAATAATGGATTTCTATACACTATCACCTTTTTTCTTATGGCTTTGCCAATCGCGGCGGGAGTAAGTGGTTACTACTATGCCACTACGCTCGATAAAGCCGCCAAGGTAGAGCAAATTACAATTGATAACTGGCAACTTGAAATACAGGAGCAATGGGCCGAGCTTGAAGCGGCCAAACAATCTTCGCAACAGCAGATCAATGCCCTAACCGCCAGGCTGGGTATGATCCAGGCGCATGTCAGGCGACTAGACGCGGCTGGTGAACGAATATTAAGTATTTCGGGTATCGATGCCAAGGAATTCAATTTTGGCAGCTCGCCGGCCATAGGTGGTCCAGAAAAATTGACGGATGTAGCGCCCAATACAATCAACGATTTGGATGCATCATTTAACCAGGTTAACCTTTCCTTACAATCTAGAGAACAACAGCTAAAAGTCCTGGAATCTTTGTTAATGGATAAACACATGGGTGTTGAACGTTATATTTCCGGTAGACCAACCACAAAAGGCTGGTTGTCTTCTTTTTACGGTGAAAGAAGTGACCCATTCACTGGCAAACCTGCCTGGCATGCCGGGGTTGATTTTGCCGGTTCTGAAGGTGACAAAGTGATTGCTACGGCTGCCGGGGTAGTATCTTGGGTAGGCAAGCGATCGGGTTATGGATTATTGATCGAAATCAATCACGGTGACGGTTTGGTAACTCGCTATGGTCATAATAAAGAAGCAATTGTTGAAAAAGGCGCGGTGGTTAAAAAAGGGCAAGTCATTTCAAAGGGCAATACTGGGCGATCAACCGGCGCACACGTACACTACGAAGTGATCAAAAATGGCCGTCCGACCGATCCTACGCCATATGTTAATCGCCGTACTAGGAGCTAGACAGCAACTCTTTCAACAAGTGATTCATAATATCTTTGTATTCTTTTTCCTTTTCCAGACAGCTCTCAAATACGGCTGAAGATTCCCTTATTGCCACCATAATATGTTCGAGCAGAATTTTTTCTTCATTTTCTAAGAGATTAAATTGGATTATGTCTGTTTGAATGTTGGCCTCCATTTTGAGTATAATATTCTCAAAATATTGAGACAAGTCAACATTATCATTTTCGATCTCCATCACCATGTTGGCGATGGTGTCGGCGGCAGCTTTCATTGTGATGGCTTTTAATTCATTACTTCTTTCTATGTTTAGCGCTTTTACTCGAGCGTCTACACCATTAAGTAGTAGGCACAACTGGTCTTTCAATACACCGTATTTTTCTTCATCATCGATTGGCATATCTCTAATCAAAACAGAAAAATAATCATAGTTAAAAAACGTGCGGTCTTTCCAACTGTAAATACGCTCTTGATCCTTAAACGCCAATAGAATTTTTTCCTCCAGCGGTTTTTGTTGGCCGTCGTCTCGGTAAAAGTTGGTAGTGTTGGTAAAAAATAAAATACTTGATTTTAATGAAAACTTTGTAATTATTTCTAACATAAGTTCAGCTAATTCATCCAGATTTTTAGCCAGGTAACTTTGTTCATGAAAGCGTAAAATTTCACCAAGTTCAGAGCTAGTTGTCATGGCTTCAAATGCCATTTTTTGCGCGCCAATTGCTTGTTCTTGCTGGTTTTTGCGAACGCGTTTTGAATCTGAGAATTGCCGTAGTTTTACCCCAAGCTCCTTTAATTTTAACGGTTTAGTCAGATAGTCACTGGCGCCAGCATCATAAGCTCTCAGTATATCTTGTTCTGATATTTTTCCGGAAATAAAGACTACAGGAACATCATGGTCGAGAAATCCTTTTTTCAGTATTTTACAAATTTCATAGCCGTCTAATACAGGCATTCCGATATCCGTCAGTACAATTACTGGCTGTTCAGTTAATTTTTTTTTGATGGATTCGACGCCTTGCTCTGGGAATTCTGTATAGAGAATTACCTGATAATCTTGTTCGGTTAAATAGTCGACCAACATATCACCAAGATCTTCATCATCTTCGAAACAAAGAATGATTCCTTTATTTTTTGTATCCTGCATATTTATTTCCTGTGCCTGTTGCTTATTTCCAAAAAACACTAGCCTATTCTTGTACCTCTAGGAGCGGTTTAAACCGCGAAGCAATGGTAGCTAATTTAACTCATGCATTGTTTGAAGGGCCCATTTTTGGCTTATTTGAATGCGCTCCTGTTTCTTTTTAAGTAACCTCAACTCGGGATAAGAACAGCCATCCAGCACAACTATTTTAGCGGCTCTCCGCGTTGATTTTGCTACCAATAGCCGGCTATTACTACGCAAACTCGCCTTGATAACCACTAAAATAGTTGCCCTGGAGCAAAATTAAACTCCAAGTTAAATCAAAAGAAACCATGATATTTTGGTAACTTTCTAAAATAGTTAAGTTTTCTGGCTGTTCTTATCCCGAGTTGAGGTTAAGTAGAATCACTGCAACATTTTAGCCATTTCTTCCGCGATAACTGGTTTACTAAAGTAATAACCTTGAGCAATATCACAGCCCATCTCCCTTAATAATTCCAGATGTTCTTTACTTTCAACGCCCTCAGCAACTACTTGCATATTGAGTTCATGTCCTAACATAATGCAAGTTTTTACGATGGCTTTGGCTTCGTCATCTTCTAGCATTGACATCACGAAACTTCGGTCTACTTTTAGTTCGCTAAACGGAATTTTATGCAACTGGGAGAGAGATGAATAACCCGTACCAAAATCGTCAATGGATAAACCAATCCCTTTTAGTCTTAAGCGGGTCAAAATATCTAACGAAGTGACCAGTTCACCCATAAGAGCGCTTTCTGTCACTTCAAGCGTTAACATGGTTGGATTGAGCTTCTTGGCTTCAAGCAATTCACTCACCTGTTCTGGTAACGCTAAACTGGTAATGTCATCGGAAGAAATATTTACCGATATCGGAAGCCCATACCCCTGATCGAGCCACAATTGTTCTTGCTCAACAGCATTTCGAATGACCCATCGGGTCATTAATTTCATCCAACCGTTTTCCTCAGTCATTGGAATAAATTCGTCGGGAAAAATCAGACCTTTTTGAGGGTGTTGCCAACGAATAAGTGCTTCACAGCTAATCGGTTTATCACTACTAATCTCAATTTGGGGTTGATAACACAAAACCATTTGCTCATTTTCTATGGCATAAAGTAATTCATCAGCTTCGATTCCACTTGTGTGTTTGGCATGGTTGGTATATTTTGGCTTTCCTAAACTAGCGTAATATTGTTGAATAATACCTTGAAACTTGCCTAAATGGATCGGTTTATTTAAGGAACAAATAATCTCCAGATTATGTACTTTACCAAGTTTTTCGGCTGAGTGTAAAACCCCAAGATCATGACCGCTTATCAAAATCAGCGCCGGCGGATTTTTTACGGTTGCCAGACGACGCATGACTTCTATACCGTCCATTTTTGGCATATTGAGATCAAGTACCAACAATGAGTTAGGCTTAAACATGGTAATTTGTTCAAAAAAGTCTGTTGCTAGTTCAAAACAAAGCGCACCTAATTCGATATCGTCAATCATATCGCTTAAAAGAGATAACATCTCAGGGTCATCATCTAACAAATAGATGACTGGGGCTCGGTTATTAGACTGGTACACTTTGGTCTGCTCCATGTTTATCTTTCCTCCGGCAATTCCTCAGCCAATGGCGCCAAAACGGGTTGAGTTTTTTTATTATCTAAAAGTCTGCGAATGCTATAGGCCAGTTGTTTTTGGCTATAAGGTTTTTTTAATAGCTCTATTTGATCTTCAATCAGTTCTTTATTGTCTGTTTGTGCTTTTCCAGTGTAGCCTGAGGTTAATAATATTTTTGTGGTTGGGAACTCGTTGCAGGCTTTTTCCGCCAATTGATAGCCGCTAATACCGCCTGACATAACGATATCACTAAATATTAAATCGATGCCCGGATGATTTGCCAGATGCTCTAACGCTTGACAGGCGTTAGTTGCAGTTAAAACTTGATAGCCTAGTTTTTGCAAATTTGTCTGTGCAAGTTCAATCAATCCTGGTTCATCGTCAACGACTAAGATACATTCCTCACCCTCAAGTTTTATAGGCGTCTCGTCAGCCGGTTGTCGGGAGATAGACGAGGATGGTTTAGCTTCGATTGTGTTTTCGCAACGAGGTAAAAATAGATTAAACGATGTGCCACACCCAGGTTCCGAATCGACCTGAATATAACCATCGGAGCGCTTAATAAAACCAAATACCATCGCCAGTCCTAGTCCAGTCCCTTTACCCTGAGCTTTAGTGGTAAAAAATGGTTCGAAGATATTCGCCAGGTATTCTTTTGCGATGCCTTCACCATTGTCACTGACAGACAACAGAACATATTTCCCCGGTATAGAGCCCTCATTGGAAACACAAAAAGCCTCGTCAAGTACACTATTAGACGTTGTAATCGTTAGCTGTCCTTGTTCTTGTTGATTCATCGCATCATTAGCGTTTCTTATTAAATTGAGCAACGCATCTTGCAAATCACCCTGATCAATATTGGTCAACCATAAGTCAGATTTAAGGTTATATAAAACGCTAATTGATCGACTTAAAGTATGACGAACTACATCGTCCATAGTTTTGACTAAACGATTGAGGTTTGAGGTTTTGCTCTCCATTACTTTATTGCGCGAAAACCCCAAAAGTTTTCTGGTCAAGTTTTCAGCCCGCGACGCCGCCCTGGACGCAGAAGCTATTCGCTTATTCGCCTTAAGATTATCCGAAAATTGACTTTCTAATAAATCCAAATTACCAATGATAACGCCCAGAATATTATTAAAATCATGGGCAATACCTCCTGTCAGTTGTCCTATCGCCTCCATTTTTTGTGCTCTTCGAAGAGCATTTTCGGATTTTTTTTGGTGCGTAATATCTGATAATACTGATATAAAACCAGTTAGTTTACCTTTATCGTTTCTCACGTAGTTCCAGACAAGTTCTATCTCTATTTCTTTACCGGACTTCGTTATTCGTTTAACTTGAACCGGAGTCGGTTCTGGTTCATTCAACAGTAAATTTCGTCCATATTCTTTCAGCTTATTTTTGTCATTTTGTGATTTTTCGTATTCCCAAATATAATGACCAATAATCTCTTCTTCCGTTCTTTCAAGCATTTTGAGATAAGCGGTGTTGCAAGAAACGGTTTTAAACTCTAAGTCGAATTCGTGTATTCCATAGGGGATAGTATTAACCAAAAGTGATTGCTTGTGGTTACTTTGCTTTAGCGCTATTTCGACTAATTTCATCTCTGTAATATTGCTGTGAGTGCCGACCATTCGAGTTGCGTTTCCTTTGCTATCAAAGGCAACAAACTCTCCCTTTGCTTGAAGCCACATATAGCTACGGTCTTTTTTCATAAAACGAAAATCTGCCTGGTACTTTAAAATTTTGCCGGCAAGATACTCATTTAACAACGCTCGTGCTGCAACTATATCTTCAGGATGAACACGCTTGCCCCATTCGTCGAAGCTTGCAGGAAATTCTTGAGCCCTGTAGCCAGCCATCGTATAGTAACGGTCATCAAACAGGATTTTATCGGTTACTAAATCCCAATCCCATATCCCATCATTCGAAACCGACATAGAAAGTGCAAAACGTTCTTCGCTTTCCGCTAATTTTTGTTGCGCCTGTCTTTGTTTAGTTATGTCGGTGCGAATAGCAATGTAACTTTGTGGTTTGTCTTTTGTTTCCTCCATAAAAGGTACAATAGTGGTATCAACCCAATAGGTATTACCGTTTTTTGAACGGTTACAAATCGCGCCATGCCAGACAAATCCCTTTGAAAGTGTTTCATACATATTATGAAAAAACGCCTTTGGATGAAAATGGGAATTTAGTATACGATGGTTTTCTCCAATTAACTTGTTACGGGAATAGCCCGATATCGAACAAAACTTATCGTTGGCATAAGTGATCATTCCTGAAAGGTTAGAAACATCCACAATTGAATGTTGATCTAACGCATATTTTTGTTCAGCAAGTTCTTTTAAAGCCGTTTCAGCGCTTTTGCTACTTTGTTGAAGTTTGTGCTCGAAAAGTCGGCGTTTTACGCTTATTTTGTTGAGCACATCAGATAATTCAGCAAATTCGCCATGACCATCGATTTGCAAATTAGAAATTGGCAAATCGATAGAGAAGTTCCTGGTTTCCTGGGTAATGTATTCAAAAGGAATGAGGATATATCGTTTTATAAACATCAGTAAAACAGACATCGCAAATAATAATATAAATGCAAACGGAAACACTGAGTTCCTTACATGTTGCCATGCCAGATTCTTACGCGAACTAAGATCGTACTTTAAAAATAAAACGCCATTCTTACTTGTAACAGTCTCGAACTGGCGGTGCTTCATCATCACTGGAAAATAGGCGGTGATATATTCCTCGTTGGTGCTTACCGAGATTGATTGTTGACCTTTTTGTTTTACACTGTTAGCGACGGTCGTGTCGAAAAAGCTGAGTTCGTTGATAGGGTGATTTATTAGCGATGGTTTAGTCGCGTGTAAAATCCGGTTTTGGCTATCGGCAACCATTAGTATTTGGTAGTCATTATTGGTCCTACGATCGGAAAGAGCCATTTCGATTTCGATTTCAAAACCTTTAATTGGGGTTCGTTCTATTTCTCTTTGGAGATTGAACAGGTCCTGCTTAATACTACTAATGCTTGTTCGAATAATATTGAGTTTTCCTACGTAATATGACTGCCAGGTCATTCCAACGGTTAATATACAAAACGTACTTAAGAATAGTATCGGAAGCCATATTTTCAAAGATATTGAATGAATACTTTTCATTATTAAATAACCGCCAGATATCGAACAGCGAAAATAGGTTGATTGATAACTTCTGTGTAAGGCAATTTGGAAGCGGTCGGAATAACCAGTTTTAGACACATTAGCTGGTAATACCTTTTGGCTCTTGCCAAGTGCAAGGGCTCATATCCAGACCAGGCGTGACAGCCAATCTCTGACGGAGCCACCGGCTGGTATCGGCAAGAATAAGGCACGAACGGTGCCACAGCCAACCTGACGATCGTTGCTAGTCGTTTTTTGATAACTGGAAAATCGTTATTTATTTTCATATTTGTTCCAAATTAATTCTTACTTGTCGTAATTGTTCATAAATGGCGCTTAAAGGGACAAAATGTTCCTATCTCCTATGATCATCCTGGTGAACTTCTTAACAGTATAGGAGTAATTTTTGAGATTTGTGGATTTTGTAGATTGAATATTTTATTGCTGAATTTAAGTCGATTTACCGCATATTTAAAGGCGGGAACTTATTGCTTTGATGTTTGTGAAATTCCAGATATCGACTATCTTTAAAGAACAATTCAAGGATATTCAGCTTATGGGGCGTAAAATTATCAATGACGCAAAGGGATTCAATAGATCGAACCATTCCACCGATGAATAGTTCGCTAAAAACTATTCAAATAGATTCAAATACACCATTACACGTTTTGCTAGGCGTGTTTGTTGTATGCGCGATGCCCTTTGTTCTTAATCTATTTGGTGTTGACTTCGCCTCACAGGCAAAGGCCCTCACGGCCGAAAAGATGATTTTCGGCGAAATTAAGCCAGATGATCTCTTTTACGCAGTCGCAGGTGGTCTACATCATGCCCTTTTGGAATGGAGTGCAGTCACTATCGCCATATTGGCGGCACTGGCCAGTTTTATTCATTATTCGGTTAAAAAGGATGTCACCATCCCTATTATAGGTATGGCGCTGCTAAGCGCGGGAATGGTTGATGCATTTCATACTTTGGCGGCCACTCGAATTATTCAGGCTAATGCGGCCAATACGGATTTTATTCCATTTACCTGGGCGATTTCACGGATCTTTAATGCTGGAATCATGCTGGTTGGCATCTTGGTCAGCATGTGGATTATCCGCCAATCTCCTACAGTCGGACATTCAAGCGAATCTCAAAAATTGCATAGTTTTACTACCATCGCTGCGGTCAGTGCGCTGTTTTTTGTGATTACTTATTTGGTTGTTCACCAAGCTGCAATTAGTAGCGAATTGCCAAAAACCATGTATCTAAATGCGATGATTAAGCGTCCTTTCGATGTCTTGCCTTTGACGATGTTTATAATGGTAGCTGCTTTACTTTGGCAGTGGTATCAACAAAACCATTCAATCGTACGTTTTGCGCTTTTGATCAGTATGATTCCTGAGATAACCACCCAGTTGCATATGGCGTTTGGTTCAACTGCGTTATTCGATAATCACTTCAATATTGCCCATTTCCTCAAAAATATTGCCTACGGCAGTATATTCTTTGGTATTTTAATTGACCTGGTTATGACGGCTCCCAAACAAATAGTTAAAGAATTAAGGGGGGTTAGCAAAAGACAGGTCACCTCCGACCATTCTCCAGAACAACTTCGAAAAATGTTAGAAATAGGTCGCGCGACAAGGCCGCTGTCTGTCCAGCTACCCATTGCAGCATTTCTTCTGTCATTGCTTGTGGCGTTGGTTGTGGGCTTTACCTTCTACAACGAAACCACTCGTATTGCTATTGAAACCAATGAACGTTATTTAATCGAAAAAAATAGACAAACAAAAACGATTATTCATGCGCTCTACAAAGAGCATTTTGATCATTTGTTCTTAATTAGCAAGATGCCACAATTGTTGAGGATTGCAAATGGGTTGGAGCGCAACCCATTAACTGATATCTCGGCCGAACTGACCGATTTCGAAATACAAATTCGAGACATTGTAGAAGAGCGAATTATCTACACCGGCATAAAATACGTACAATTAAATAGCCGCCAAGAAATTACCAGCGTGGTACAAATTGACGATCAAATTAAATTCGTTGATAAAAAAAATCTGAAAAGTTATCCAATTATTCCTTTTTCTGAGCAAATGGTAAATCTAACGCTGGGACATATGATGTTTTCAGGTATCGAGTCCTGGCGATCAGTTTATAGCGAGAGTAATCCTGACAGAAAGTATGAGCTGGCGATACCGGTATACCAAAAAGCCTCCAATAAAATACTGGGCTTAGTGATTTTGCAAATAGATTTTAGACGTTTTATGCAAATTCTAGCCGGCTTGGCTTTGAAAGATGTCGACCTATTTATGGCAAATCAAAAAGGTGTCATTATTTACGGCCCTGCGACAGATACAATACTTGAAAATAGTGAGGTGAATAACCATCTTTTATTGACAAAATTTCCAGAATTGAAACAGATTAAAACCAATAAACTTGGATTAGCGTTAGTTGAAATAAAAAAACGAAACGATAGTAGTCATTTTGTGAATGGTCTTTATCAAGTTTTCAGGAATGATTTGTTTGGTCAAGGTCATCTATTTCGCTGGCTGATTCGACCTAGCGAAGACCGGCTGGTTGATGCATTAGTGCAAATCAAAAATCGTTCCTTTTTAATATCGATTGGATTGGCTTTTTTATCTCTATCGATTTCTTTTATGGCAGCAAGAAAATTGACCAGACCGTTAAGCAGAATGATCCAGGCGGTCAAAGGGTTTGAGGAGAATATTGAGCTCGATAATTTACCTATCGAAGCCAAAGATGAAACTGGTGTGCTGGCCAGAAGTTTTCATAATATGCAGATTCTTAAAAATTTTAAAGATATACAGGTTAAAGAGCATCACTTTGCTTTGGACCAGCACGCGATAGTTAGTGCAACTGATCTTGATGGAAAAATAATTTTTGTTAATTCCAAATTCGAAGAAATAAGTGGATATAGTAAGCAAGAGTTAATGGGACAAAACCATCGAATTGTAAAATCAGGCGTGCATGACTCGAATGTTTTTAAGAAAATGTATCAGGAGCTTTCACAAGGTAATGTCTGGCACGCCGAATTATGCAATAAATCTAAAACCGGAAATCTCTATTGGGTTGACGCAACAATCATTCCACAGCTAAACGAAAAAGGTGAGCCGTATCAATATATTTCAATTCGTACAGATATAACCGAAAAAAAATTGTGGGAACAACAACTCGTTAAAGCGAAAAACAAAGCTGAAAAAGCGGTACACTCTAAAAGCGAATTTTTTGCCAGCATGAGCCATGAAATCCGAACGCCAATGAATGGTGTGTTAGGTATGTTAGGGTTAATGATGCGTACCGAAATGACTAAGCAACAAAAACACTATGCCACTTTAGCCCGTTCTAGCGCGGATACTTTGTTAGCGATTATCGACGACATTCTAGATTTATCAAAAATTGAGGCTGGCAAAATTCAGCTGGAAATTCTGGATTTTAATTTGAGAGAACAGTTAGGGATTTTTGCTGAAGCAATGGCTTATCGTGCTCAGGATAAGGGGCTTGAAATAGTGCTGGACGTCACCGGCATAGAGCAATCGATGGTGACCGGCGATCCGGGCCGCTTACGTCAAATTTTGAGTAATCTGGTAGGTAATGCAATTAAGTTTACTGAGCAAGGTGAAATATCGTTAAAAGCATCTCTCAAAGCTCATAGCTCTGATAAATGGATATTCCATTGTGAAGTCGGTGATACCGGGATGGGGATCCCTGACTCTAAAGTTGCGTCACTATTTGATTCCTATTCACAAGTTGATTCTTCCACTACTCGAAGATTTGGTGGGACTGGGCTTGGTTTAGCCATTGTCAAGCAATTAGCTAAGTTGATGGATGGTAAAGTTGAAGTAAAAAGCGAGCTAGGCAAAGGCTCACAATTTATATTTGAAGTTTGTTTTGGAGTGAGCCAGTTGTCTCAACTGGTCGTTCCTCAGCAAGATATAGAAGGCATACGGATTTTGATTGTTGATGATAATCCGACCAACCTGGAGGTGTTATCTGGCCAGCTTGAACATTGGGGGGCAGATATCGTATCGGCAAATAGTGGTCGGCAGGCTCTCAAAATTTTGAGACAACATAATCATCAAAACGAAAATCCTTTTGATATTGCCATTCTTGATATGGGCATGCCGGAAATGGATGGTGCAGAATTAGGCAAATTAATTCGTGACAATAAAGATTACGATTCGGTCAAATTAGTGATGATGACGTCGATGGCCGGGAGCGGCGATATCAGCCGATTTAAACATATCGGTTTTTCTGCTTATTTTCCTAACCCTGCCACTACTGCTGACCTATTTCATGCACTCAAGGTTTTAGTTGAAGATGGGGTCAGCCTTGCTCAACTCGACGGAATGGTCACCAATTACAATATTACCAATATTACGAGTACCAATATTTTTAGTAACGCCTTGGTATTACTGGTTGAAGATAATCCAATCAATCAGGAAGTGGCCATCGGTATACTTGAAGACATGGGGGTATCGGTTGATGTTGCCGAAAATGGCTTACAAGCCATAGACAAATTAAAAGATCATCAAAAAGATTATGGTTTGGTTATTATGGATTGCCAAATGCCTGAAATGGATGGTTACGAATCGACGATAGAAATTCGATCACGACGGCATAATGTTAAGGACTTTAGAATACCGATTATTGCAATGACAGCCAACGCTTTAAAAGGTGACAGACAAAAATGCCTGGATGCTGGGATGGACGACTACTTAACCAAACCGGTTGACCCTAATGAGCTAGAAGAGAAATTACGCAGCTGGTTGCCTAAGGAGCAGCAAGACCACCACCTACTATCTTCTGATTCGCCGGTCGCGGATGATAAGCAAAACAAACAAACACTTTCGACGGATGAAAGTTCGTTAATGGAGACAGCAGATTTGGTTGCTAAAGGGGAACAAACAGAAGTACTTAAGCCGGCTGAGCTAATTTGGGATCAATCCTCACTGATGGCAAGAGTCAGAAACAATGAGAAGTTAGTCAGTAAACTAATCCAGTTATTTCTGGAGGATTTACCCGATTTATCAAAAGACTTACAAATCGCGGTTAGCGATGAAAATATAGAAGATATAATTGCTCATGCTCATCGAATAAAAGGCAGTGCTGCCAATTTAAGTGCAAAGGCTCTTGCGGAGATCGCTGGGACTATTGAGGCGCTAGGACGAGAGGGAGATATGCGGTTGATTAAAGAAAGTATGGATAATTTTGTAAATCAGGTAGAGGATTTAATGGAATTATTGGCGGAGCATTGGTAGCTGCGGTTTTAACTTCGCCAAAAGGAGGTCCTTTAAGGTATAGAAAGTTGAGTGATGACTCCCATTGTCTAAAGGACCAACTCTTGGCACGAATAACAGACTTTTGCTCTTGTAAAATGGGTATTGATTACATCCATACAGCAAAAATAGCGCCTACAGAGTAAAAAGAAAAATATTTTAACAAATTTAACTTACCAAAAAGGGTAATTAATGGACAAAATTATTCCAATGAGTAGCGACGATCAGTACCAACCAACCATCTTGGCGATTGATGATGCCAATGATATTTTGACATTGTTAGATAGCGAATTATCAGCAGAAGGCTATCGTGTATTACTGGCCAAAAACGGCGCGATTGGATTAGAGTTGTTAGCCACAGAAGAGGTTGATCTGGTATTGTTGGATATTTTGATGCCTGAGATGTCGGGACCCCAAGTATTAAGAACGATTAAACAGAAAAAAGAATCAAAAATTATTCCCGTCATAATGTTATCGGCCTCGGAGCAATCACAAGATATTGTTTCGGCACTGGATTTAGGTGCCGATGATTACGTCAGCAAACCCTATATACCCGAAGTTTTGTTTGCCAGAATTAGAACTTCACTTCGCCTGCTAGATAAAAACCGTGAATTAGAAAAAATGGCGTCTATCGATTTCTTAACCGGAATAAATAATCGCCGGCAATTTTACAACTTATCCAATATGGCGCTTAACAAGAATAATCGAGACAAGTCCTGGTTAACACTTGGGTTAATGGACATTGATTACTTTAAAAATGTTAACGATACCTATGGTCACGATATTGGCGACAGAGTATTGGTTGATTTCTCAAGAATGTTGTCAGAGTATTTCAGAGGATATGATGTTATTGGCCGAATAGGCGGTGAAGAATTTTGTGTTTGTTTACCGGATACCGATGCCCAAAAAGGCTTTCAAGCGTGTGATCGGTTTAGAGCCCTGGTAGCAAACAATACGATCCCAATAGAGGTCAATGGAAAGTTTATCGATTTAAATACCAACGTGAGTATCGGTATTACCAGTGTACAGCAAAATTCGGATTTAGAATCATTGATCAAACAGGCAGACAGCGCCTTGTATTTTGCCAAGAATAGCGGCAGAAATAAAGTTTGCAAATATAAGTGAAATTATAAATCTAAAAATAGAAAAAAAGGAGCCAGCATGAAAGATATTACTATCATGATTGTCGATGACGCCAAAGATAATCTGCTTTTATTGGAAATGATGCTGGAACAGCAATACCATATAGTTCAGGCTGACTCAGGACAAGCCTGCCTTGATCTTATTGCTGAGTCAGTTCCGGATATTTTGTTGTTGGATGTCAATATGCCAGGCATGACAGGTTATGAAGTGTGTATCACTTTGAGAAAAAACTCCGCAACAAAACTGTTACCCATTCTATTTGTTTCAGCCATGATTAATGTGGACGAAAGATTGGCAGGGTTTGAAGCCGGTGGAAACGAATATATTAACAAGCCTGTTAATGAAGAAGAATTAATCGAAAAAATCGAATCACAAATGGCCCAAATTCAAGAGCGCAAAGCCAATGAAATAAATGCTTCTGAGGCTATGAAAGTGGCCATGGATGCGATGACATCCAGCAGTGAATTAGGTCAATTGATCAGTTTTGTCAGCGAAGCACAAAGTGCTAAAACCTTGGCTGATATGGGAAAGATGATTCTTAGAGTTTGTGAGGGTTTTGGCTTAAACGCTTGCGCCCATATAAATGGCTCAAATCCGGCTTTTTTTGCATGTGCGCCTGACAGTATCGAAGCCAAGGTTTTAGAACGCTCATTAAATTCCACCGAAAGAATCATAAACCTTGGTATTCGCACTATCGTCAAAAGTGATCAGATGTCATTACTAGTGAAAAATATGCCAATAGATGATGAAAATCGTTACGGGCGTTTTAAAGACCATCTGGCTGTGTTAATTAGTATCTCAGATGGCAGGCTTTTAACAATAAAGGCGCAAATGGATGTTGCCGGGCAAAGAAAAGAGGTGCTGAGTAAGATTATTTTACACACCGAAAAACAAATTAAAGAGCTAAATGCAAAAATTACCGAGCACGATGAGCAATCAAGGGAAGTGATGATGGGTATGATCACCGAGCTAGAATCCAAAATGTTTAGTTTAGGATTAGATGAAGACCAGGAAGATGAATTGATGAAATTGGTTTATGGCACTTCCGATAGGTTAGCAAGATCCAAGGATTCTGCCCATGTATTGCAGGAACAATTAGGAACCGTGTTAGAAGGACTTTACGAGATATTGGCTAAAAATGACTAGTAATTATAATCGAAAATTTGAGTATGATATTTATTCGTTGGGAGCCGGTGGGACTTGATCTTTCCAGGATCGAAGGATTGCTTCAAAATAATTTGGATTAAAAAAATTTCAGATCTAGAGGTTTTAGTGAAGGCGGTTGAAGTACATACTCCGGATCTATTGCTTATCGCAAACTTCGCCGACATTGCCACAAATATAAATGCGGGATTTCGCATAAAGTCGCTGGATGGTGGAAAGGAGATCAATTTTGTGTGAGGGATACTGGTATAGGAATTAGTGAGAAAAAACTCCCCAGGTTATTTAAATACTTAGGTCAGTTGAACTTTAGTCATGATAGAAAACACTAGGGGTCGGGTCCTGGTTTGTTTTATGTACAGAGCTTCACAAAATAACTAAACGGCAAAAAAGAGGTATCCTCAGTCCTGGGCAAAGGATCAGAGTTTACCCCTAATATACCGTCTAATTTAGAACCAATACTAGACAATACCGAACTGTTTTAAAGGCAATCGGCGGTATCTTTTTCCACTGGCATCATATATGGCATTACACAGCGCCGGCGCAAAAGGTGGTACGCCCGGTTCGCCGACTCCTGCAGGTCGATGTTCGCTTTTAACAATATGAACATTGATGTCAGGTACCTGGCCCATTCTGGCTAGTTGATAATCGTGAAAATTACTTTGTTCTACAATACCTTTGTCAGCGGTGATCTCACCATAGTAGGCGATAGATGTTGAGAAGATTGCAGCCCCTTCCATCTGCGAACGAACGCGATCCGGGTTAATGACTTTTCCGGCATCAACCGCGTAATAAACTTTTTCGATCTGAACTTTGCCTTTTTTCATCGATACTTCAACAACCGTCGCAATATAACTGCAAAAGCTGCGGTGAGCGGCGATACCAATACCGTGACCTTTCGGTAATTTATTTCCCCAGCCTGCGTTTTTAGCAACCACATTAATCACGTTTTTAAGACGCGCCGTATCAACCGGAAAGTCTTCAAATTTCTCACCGTAATTCCCATACTTGTAACCATCTTTACTCATATCAATATGCTGGTCTTTTCCGATTAAGGATAAAAGGAAATCCTTTGAATCGACTCCCGCATGCACCGCCATTTCATCGGCAAATGAACCGGCCGCAAAAGCGTTATTAATATTGGTAACCGAGCGGACCCAACCGATCCTCAAGAATGTATCACTCTCACCGTTAGTGATTTTGATATTGGGTAAGTCAAACGGCACATCGCCCTGTCCTAAGTCGGCACTTCCAGCTTGTTTGGCCGCTGGATTAAAGGTTGTCCCTATAGGGTGATTGACCATGCTATGATACCAACCGGTGGCCTTACCGGTTTTATCGAAAGTGGCGCTCAATTTTTGATAACTAGGGGAATGATAATAGCCATGCTTGATTTCATCTTCCCGCGTCCACAGAACTTTGATTGGCTGCCTGGTTTCATTGGCAAGAAAAACTGCTTCGGCAATGTAATCCGGTTTCGATTTTCGGCCGAAAGCGCCACCGAGCAAGGTGACATTTATTCGAACGGATGCCGCTTTTTCTTTAGGGATTTTCATGACTCCCATGGCAGCTCCTTGTGCGGATTGCGGAGTTTGAGTACAAGCCCATACATCCACTCCGCTGTCTGAAACAATTGCGGTGGCCGCTGGAGGTTCCATGGTCGCATGGGCTAAACCGCCAACATGGTAATCATGGCTAATAATTTTATCGGCTGATTTTTTGGCTTTGTCCCAGTCGCCTCTATTTCTAACGGTATGTGGCGGATTTTCCAGCGCTTTGATGAAATTATTTTCATAATCTTTGGTATTGTAAATGGCGTTATCACCGTGCTCCCATTCGATCACTAATTTTTCTCGACCCTGAATTGCAGCCCAGGTATTTTCCGCTATTACTGCGATACCACCTAACATATTAAACACAGCTGGCGGGGATAACGGCGGCATTTCCACCACTTTAATCACACCCGGAACTTTGAGTGTTTCGCTCGGGTCGAAAGACTTCACTTTGCCAAATAATACCGGCGGCCTGGCAATCACTGAATATTTCATGCCTTCAAGCTCTACATCAAAACCGTAAATCGCTTTTCCAGTCACCATATCGTTTGCGTCGATAATTTTCATATCGTCCTTGCCGACATAACGATGCTCCGACTCTTTCTTGAGTTTTAAAGTAATTTTATCCGGTACAGGCAAGGTTGCGGCAATATCAACTAACTGAGAGAAATCGAGAGTATCAGAAGTATTGTTGAGTTTGGCTTGATGGTTATAAATAGTGACTTGTTCTGGACTAACCTTCCACACTTGTGCTGCGGCGGTTTGCAACATCGTGCGAGCAGTCGCACCCGCTTCTTTTAATCGGAAATAAAAGCGACGTACGCTGCGAGAACCATCAGTATTCTGACTGCCGTATTTCACATCACCGAGTGCTTGTTTAACCACCACGCGGTCCCAATCACATTCCATTTCATCGGCGACTAATAGTGGCAAAGAACTCTTAATACCTTGACCCATTTCTGAGCGGTGGGAGATAATAGTCACTGTGCCTTTTTTGTCCATTGAGATAAAAACATCAGGAGAGAAGTCACCATTGTTCGGTTTACTTGCAGCGTTAACTGAAGACAACTGTATCCCAATCACTAAACAGGTACCGGCAACTCCTGCGCCTTTTATAAAACTCCGTCGACTGACGTTTTTTATGATGCTTGTATCCAGGCTGTCATGATTATTGTTGTCGCTTGAATCGCTAATTAAGAGTTCATCAGGTATTACACCAATTTGATTAAGAATATTCATATTATTTTATCTCCCTGGCAAGTTTAGCGGCTTGATGGATTGCTGATCGAATTCGCGGGTAAGTTCCACAACGGCAGAGATTTCCCGACATCGCCTGATCGATATCGTCATCGGATGGCTGCGGATTCTTATCCAGTAATGAGGCCGCTGACATGATTTGACCGCTTTGACAGTAACCACATTGCGGCACGTTTAGATCTATCCAGGCTTTTTGCAGAGGATGGTCGGCATTTTCCGATAAACCTTCAATGGTAGTGACCTGTTTACCGACAGCGGCAGAAACAGGCAAGACACATGAGCGAGTGGCTGAACCGTCAATATGCACTGTGCAGGCACCGCAGAGACCTTTACCGCAGCCATACTTACTGCCAGTTAATTTAATTATATCCCGCAGAGCCCACAACAAAGGCATCTCCGGTGGCACGTCCAGTTGATGTTGACTACCGTTTATTGTGAGTTCAATCATTGTTGTTCTCCTTGTTCTTGATAATGTTATGTACTGATTGTAATGATATTTTTGTTATTGAGTTTTTCACTCCTCTACCTTGACGGGAGAGAGTGAAATTAAAAGCTTCAAATCATCCTTAGTATCCAAATCAGACGCAGCGTTTTCCAACAAAACAGCAATCACGTTTTCCTGATTCTTGCTCAAAATATCTCGTGCCCCTTTTTCTTTTAACGCCATTAGGGGCCCAAAATATTGTTTAGGAAATATCGCAGGTGCACCTTCAATTAGAGAATTACATTTTATCTCAAAATATTGACTGGCGACAATCTTATCAGGATCGCGTTGCCATCGTTCAATCAACAGTCCCAAATCTGCCTCAGTTAACCGATACTGATCGCATAATAGAATCATCACCGCATCAACTTCGTCGGTAAAATACTTAACGGCACAAGCTATCGAGCAACCCATGCCTTGCTGCCAATTTTTATTAACTAATATCTTAGTGGTTGAAACTTCAAGACTCGATTTAAATTTATCCGCATCAAATCCAACTACACAAACTGAATTCTCGCTTAATTGCTCAGCCAAATTGATGGTATTTTGCAATAAGCTTACACCGGCTATTTCTACTAACTGCTTTGGTTGACCCAAGCGGGATGAATTACCCGCAGCAATAACAATGATTCCAATTTTTTGCAATGATGATGATTTCACCGAGTGGGATCTCGATAACAGGATCCAACTTGTTTGTCGTTCATCACTGCCTGTATTTCACTAATGATCGCCAGAGCGATAGTTTCAGGTGTATCGGCTCCGATATCTAAGCCGATCGGTCCAAATATTCTTCCTTCGTGATTAGCAAAGTTGGTTCCATATCGTTGCAGTAATTTATCCCGTCTTTTTGTAGGTCCCAATAATCCAATGTATGCGATTGAACTTTCAATCAATCGTTCCAGATAAGATTGATCCCGCTCAAATTGATGACTCATAACAATCGCACTATCAAAGCGTGACAAATCAAAGTCTTTCCAGCCGGAACGTTTTATAAGCTGGACGTTATCGGAAAATGGAAATTTATTTTTAACGGCATAATTTCGACGATGATCGATCACTGTTGTCTTCCAGCCAATTTGATGAGCAATGGCGGCAACTGGCGGCACGTCCGGCGAACCACCACAGATTAATAAGTGGTGGGGGGCTTTTAAGGCAATACAAAGCTGATTGTTAGATTTGGCCATTTTTAGGTTAGTACTATTTTGCGGTTCAAAACGGATTTGATAATTATTTTTATGGTCGATGATTAAGTCTAAGCTAGTTCCGTTATTCAGCTTTTTCAAATTAGAAAAAAAATCAAAGTGCTGTTGGCGTGCAGCCAAATACTTTAGCAAAATCGTGATTTCACCATCACAGCCAAGTCCCATACCCCACAACATATCTGTATCATCACGCATATTATATTGAACAATCTGGTCTTTTTGTCGTGATAATACCGACTCACAGTGCACCAGAATATCACCTTCCAAACAGCCGCCGCTCAGCAAGCCCCAATAATTCAGGCTACTATCGACCAACATCATTGCACCGGTTTTTCGATAAGTAGAACCTCCGGTATCGATAATGATGGCTACCACATAGTCCTGTTGTTTCTCAAAAATACTGAGGGCCTGCAATAAACTACGCATTAGTCGTCAAATTTCTCTGAGAATTTATTGGCGATTTAAGGGCCTCTATAACGGTTTGCCAGGGCAACAGTGCACAATTGATCCGACTTGGGTATTGCTTTATTGGTTGGAGTATTTCGAGTTGTTGGTGGGGGAGATCAGCAGTATCAGATGTTGTATTATTAAGAGCGGCTTGTAGTTGATGATAAATGGTAGGAATACAATCAAGATCTTTTTGTTTTATGACTTCACATAAAATTGAAGCAGATGCTGTACAAATCGCGCAGCTGTCACTTTCAAATGCGATATCCTCGATAGTGGTTTCATTGAGCTGTAGCTCAATGCATATTTCATCACCGCAACTGGCATTATAACCCTCGGAGCTATGAGTGGCGTTAATGTTTCGGTTCTGGCCAGTCGGTGTCGAGTAATGAGCTTTTAACGCATCTTGGTAGAGTTTGTCCATAATTACAGAGCTCTCGGGTTTTTTAAGCTGTAATATTTTATTACTTTGACTAGACTATAGCCAATTGCGAACTGTTGCAAATTGTAAACAGATAAATATTAGCACCTGTTGATCTTTCATAGTTCATCAATGTTGCGGCTAAAATATCGTCAATTTAGGCGCGATGAATGTGGTTTGGTTAGAGCCTGCCCCATGAGCGTAGCGAGTGCTTTGGGTATTCCAAATGAGTGAGGAGCACCAAAAGTAGGCGCTCTTAGGCGACAATAAGTGGTGATATTTTAGCCACAACCCGAAGGGGCGGGCGCTTTTTTCACCTAATTTCGTTATCAGTCGCTTATTTAGAATAACTAAACGGCGTTCCTTCTGCCTTTCTTAAGGAACCTACTTTTGGCGTTAGGCAAAAAAAGCGCCTCGGCAGTGTTGAACTATGAAAAATCAACAGGCCCTAGTGTAATTTAACTCAACTTGGCTCGTCAGAAGAGCAATAACACTTATTTATTCAGGATTCTTTAGATGTCAGTAAAAACAACAATTATGATTTTATCACTAACCATTCTGGTTATCAGTGGATCTAAAGCGGAAAATCATTCTCAAAGATCATTTGATAGTGGCACTCAGCAAAACCATGTTTATCAAGGAAGCGATTGGACGCTGAATAATTTAGCCAGTGAGGCAATTACCTTATCTGACTATCAGGGCAGACCGACGTTATTGATATTCTGGGCCACATGGTGTCCTTATTGTAAAAAGCTATTACCAGGAATTGCTGAGCTAAACGATAAGTATGAAAGTCAGGGATTAAAAGTCTTGGCTGTTAATATCAAGGAAGACTGGAAGCCTGACGTCTATTGGCGAAATTTTGGTTATAAATTTGATACGGTTTTAGAAGGTGATAAAGTTGCCGAAATATATGGTATTAAAGGCACGCCCGGTATTGTTTTTATCGCGCCTTCCGGCAAAGTATTAGGCGTTCAATCCTTTTCTGATCCTCATCATCCGCTGCTTGAGCGTTTTGCCAAAGAAGGCATTGCAATGATGGAGAAATCAGCATTTAAAGATTGAGGATTTAATTCCAGTCAGTCGTCTGAAATTAAATAATATTTCAAAGCTACTCGGGACGCTCGCAAAGTGTCCCTGCAAAGTCAAAATCCTACCAAAGCTCGAAGCTAGCAATAATCAGAATAAGGATTTTCCTGACTGAAGGAAAGTGGTCTCTCAAACTTGGATAATTCAATGCCCTTATCAGTAATCACTAAATCATCTTCAGTCATCACATCTGAACCGAAATGATAAATGGCTTTAAATTCCCCATTAATCACTGATTCATCGTATTCCTTGGCTGTTTGTAGCACTTTCTCATTTAAAAGATGATAT
>CAZOBX010000022.1:0-33387 GCA_964578045.1 uncultured Kangiella sp.
ACTCGGGGCTTAGAATATATCCAATGAATATTTGTGGGGATCCTCCAGGGTCGGAATAGAATTTAGACAGAAAACGTCGCTAAGGAAAACAGGCACTATATCCGACCCCTAATGAACTTTTTGCAATTCCCGTATTTGATCGCTTCACCTGCAAGGATCAAATAACAGTCTTCCAGTTTTTTCAGGGCTTTTGGGGTATCGCCATGCCAAAGATACCATTTGGTACTATCGAGATCTTTGATGATCAATTGAGCTTGTTCAGGATCAGATTGATCCAGACCTTTGGCAAATTGATTGAGTACCGTGAGCCGCATGGTGATATGAATCCAGTCCAGAGTATGGGTTGCTTCAGGGTACATCATCGTTTGTAAGCTTCTAAGGTTCTCTGCACCATCGGATAAAAACTCAATTTGTTGATTGGCCTGTATGCCCTGTTTTTGCAATACGTCCATCAAACGGTGCCTGGGATTGAGGTCATATTTTTGTACAAAACCAAATCTTTTTGTCTCTTTAGTTTTGGAAAAGGATTTCCCAACAACCACTTCAAAATTGGTTTTCTTCTCGTGCCAGTTCCTGACATATCGGCCATCAATGCCAACTGTCAGCGGCTTATCAGGCTTAGGCAGTTTAGCCCAATCATTGCCGCGGCCGATTTCAATATCAGGTTTTTCTTTTAACACTTTTTCCATTTTTGAAGCAACATCAAATAAGTGGTTTTTGATGGTACTGGCATTGAGTGTACTGCTGACGGGAAGAATATCTTTCAATCAATCGGCAGTCAAACCATAAGACATGAGTGACGCCCATTTCGTCTAAATATACTGCAATTCAGGACTGATATGTTCAGAAAATCACTGGTTTAATAGACTAAAAGTCCCTTTATTAAATAATTAAAGTATGAATATCGATGTTAAACTTCAGGATGGATCAAATTAATCAGAATTGAAATAGGTTTTGTAGTTACCCCCGACTTTTTTATGCTCTCATGAAATAGTGTTTGGGATTACTAAACCTAGCAAAAATGGGGCTTCATGTGAATCTTGGCTTCTTGCTACTATCAGGAGCAGCCCCTGGCCCCCCTACTTTATTTTAAGGGACTTTTGCGCTATTATTGGTGTTAAAGGCGTCATGTGCGCCAGCCGCCCGCAACGGCAAAGCGAAAGCAACTTTATTTCCTAGTATTATTTATTTAACTCACTTTCTATTTGGTGGGAAGGTAAGCGGGCAATCTTCTATAACCTCTAAAGGGAGTGACGTTGTGTCCAATCAATCCGCACAAGATCGCCTTAAACGACAAGCTAAGATTTTTAAAGCATGGGCCCCTGGCGACTTTCTCTAAACGGAGAGCATAAGAAAAGGCCTTTAACAAAAAGAAGAAACGCCCCAGTAATCGATGGCGTTTAGATGAGACCTATATTAAAGTAAAAGGCAAATGGAAATTTTACTAACGAGCTGTTGATAAACAAGGTGGTACGATTGACTTTTTACTGACCGCGAAGCGCGAAACAAGGGCTGCACTGAGATTTTTAAATAAAGCCATTGGTAGAAATGTAAAGCCAGGCTTAATCAACATCGATAAAAGTGGTGCGAATAAAGCGGGAATAAGAAAATTTAACCTAGAGAACAATAGACGAGTTAAAATACGTCAGTGTAAGTATCTCAATAACATTATGCCGACATTTCCTCGAAAAGTTCACTCGTCTAGAGGCCAGATGTAACCTAGCCTCCAGTAGAACTTATTATTGAGCAAAATCACCGTCGAGTGAAAAGGATCACCCAGTCAATGCTAGGTCTTAAGTCTTTTCGTTCAGCACAAAGTACTTTATGAGGAATTGAGTTAGTGGCGATGATTAAAAAGGGTCAAATGAAGAAGAATTTGTCTGGCTCTTTGACGCCAGCACAGCAATTTTACACCCTAGCTGCGTAAACCAAAACGGATTGATTATTTATGAGGCTAGAATAATTATTTGCGACAGAACCAGATTGTAGAATCCTTTTGCTAGATGAATATTAGTTAAGAAGAAAGTTAACGCGAAAATTGTTAGAAATACCGACTCCCATGATAGAAAAGATGGTGTGATTTGTATATTTAAGTCCCTTCATTTTCTATAGTTGATTAGGTAATCTAACCTAGAAAGGAAATTTGAAACACAATGTATGATTTGCAGCGTAAGCAAGTTCTTGTCACAGGTGGGGCGGGTTTCCTTGGTTCACACCTGTGTCAGCGATTATTGGATGCTGGTAATGGTGTGTTATGTGTAGATAATTTTTTCACCGGTACGCGAGACAATATATCCTCTTTATTAAATCACCCGAATTTCGAACTAATGCGTCATGATGTGACGTTTTCACTATATGTTGAAGTAGATGAAATCTATAATTTTGCTTGTCCAGCATCGCCCATTCAGTACCAATTTGATCCTGTACAAACTACTAAAACCTCTGTCCACGGCGCAATTAATATGTTGGGCTTGGCAAAGCGGGTAAAAGCTAGGATTTTTCAAGCATCTACCAGCGAGGTATATGGCGACCCGGAGGTACACCCGCAAAAAGAAGATTACTGGGGAAGAGTAAACCCTATTGGTTTGCGGTCTTGTTATGATGAAGGAAAACGCTGTGCGGAAACACTTTTTTTTGATTATTTCAGGCAGCATCGCGTATCGGTTAAAGTAGCGCGTATTTTTAATACCTATGGCCCTAATATGCAGCCGAACGATGGACGAGTAGTGTCTAATTTTATTATGCAGGCACTTACAAACCAACCTATTACTATTTTTGGCGATGGTAGCCAAACTCGATCATTCTGTTATGTGGATGAAATAATCGACGCGTGCCTGCTGATGATGAAAAGCCCCGAAGATTTTATTGGGCCTGTAAATCTTGGTAATCCGGTTGAAGTGTCGATGCTTGAGCTTGCAGAAAAGGTGCTTACGCTTACGGGTTCCAAATCCCGTGTGGAATATGCGCCGCTGCCCAGTGATGATCCTGTCCAGCGTTGTCCAGATATAGAACTTGCAAGGAATAAGTTGGGGTGGAATCCAAAAATTTCTCTTGAGGAAGGCTTGCAGCGGACAATCCAATATTTTGAACGGATGTTAAGTAATCGTAGCGGTAACTAATAACGAAAAGTGTACGGAAGTGGAGTGATTAGCGTTTCTACTTTTGTTCAATAGCGCGGGCGATAAATATTACAGTTACTATTCAGATCGCGTTGAAATAAAATCCTTTCATTTGCGTAAAATATATTCCGTTACTCATTAAGAAGGCTATTTAATTGACATAATAAGCTGTAGTATTAACAACGGCATTTTAACATGTTTACATTCTGTAGCTTATTTAATCGCTGTCTAAGCTATGTACGCTAATTCACACATTTTTATGGAGAAAAAATATGAAGCAGTCGAAACATCAACAAAACAAATCTGTAGCCGAAAATGCATCACAATCTCAAAAGAGCATTGCTGATCGCGTTGCTGCTGTTCGTGAGAGTAGTGCCCAAGGTTCGCCGTGTGACGCTGGGTTCGGTAACTGAGCAATTTTCCGCTACTAGGGCGGATCATAATTGATGCGGTGACTACCACAGTTCAAATCAAACCTTAATAGTCACCGCATTTTATAGACGAATTAAGGACAATGCCTTGGGTAGTTCTTCACGAGCGATAGTCACGCTGTGCATCGGTGATGGTTTTGAGAAGCTTGCCAATTTAACGCACCCTTTGATGCGAGCGTACGCTGGCAAAGTAGGTGCAGAATTTATTGTTATCGACCAGGCAGAATTAGATATATCCCCCATCCATTATGAAAAGTACCAGCTTGAGAGATTTCTGGATGAGTATGAAAGAGTTTTGTTTGTTGATACAGATGTGGTGATACGCCCAAGCGCACCTGATTTATTTGAAATTGTTCCCGAAGAGATGTTTGGAGCCTACTTAGCTAGCGTACACTCCGATTGTCACGATGATTCGATTGTTGCTATTCAACGAGAGCTAGAGGATCTGGGGTGGCAAAAAGATTACTTCAACTCAGGGGTAATGGTGTTGTCTAAAGCTCACCGGGTTTTGTTTGATTTTAGCCATGGTTGCTTTAATGGATTTTATGAGCAAACTCAAATAAATTATAATCTACAAAAACTGAAAGTGCCATTCTTTGATATTGGCTTTAAATTTAATCATGTTGAGTTGATTGGCGAGCCTATTTCAAAGCAAAGCACTTATTTCATACATTACGCGGGCCCTGGCCATGGGGTGGGTCCGCGGCATGAACAAATTGCCGAAGAATTTAAAGCGTTGTTTGCTAATAATAATTAAAGCTATATTTCTACCGGTGAAACATCGCTAAGGAGAGTGGTTTGAATAACCCTGATACAATAAAAATTAAGCAGGTTGTTCTTCAATCAACATCATTGTGTAATATTAATTGTTCCTACTGCTACCTTTCCGAAGTGAGCCGGTCTACTAATAATCGCATGGAGCTTGATACCGCTGTTCGCGCCCTGACGGTTCTCGCGCAATCCCAGCGTTTGGCAAAAGAAGTCGATATACGCTGGCATGCTGGGGAGCCGTTGATTGTTCCTCCTGCCTTTTACTCTGAAGCCATAAAGGAAATCCGGCGGGTGGTCCCAGCGCGTATTAATCTAACGCACTCTGTCCAGACAAACGCTACGCTCACTAATAAAGAATGGTGCGAGCTATTCCTGCGCGAAGGTATACGTGTGGGGGTGAGTATAGATGGGCCCAAGTTTCTTCATGATCGCTATAGACTGACAAAGTTAGGTAAGGGAACCCATGACAAAGTGATGCAGGGTATTGCTACGCTTTGTGAATATAAAGTGCCTTTTGAAGTTATTGCCGTTGTTACCAGTGAAACTCTAGAAGTTCCCGACCAATTCTTTAGGTTTTTTGAGGAACTCAAGCCGACAATCGTTGCGCTTAATATTGAGGAATCAGAATGTGGGTACGACTCAAATCTTTTAAACAAAAATAATTTTACACTAAGGTACAAAACGTTTTTATCGCGTATTTATCAACTGCAAAAAGAAAGCGCGTTGAAATTTAGGGAATTTGAAGAGATTCAGCACGTCATAAAATTTAATCGTGGAGATAGAAACAGTTTGCAAGCACAAGCTTTTTCAATCGTGACCATAGATTGGACTGGTAACTTATATACCTTTTCACCAGAACTCGCCGGTACGGTACATCCAGACTATTCAACTTTTGCCGTCGGTAATGTCATGAAGCAGTCTATTGATGAAATGTTGTGTTCCAAGGTGCTGAAAAAAATCTCGTCAGATATTGCATCGGGTGTCGAATTATGTCGAAACAATTGCGACTATTTTTCGCTTTGCGGTGGAGGTGCACCTTCAAATAAACTGTATGAAAATGGTTCATTTATTAGCACCGACACGGGGTATTGCTGGGCACGTATCCAGCTGCCAACGGATATTGTGCTTGCCGACTTAGAGACTAAACTGATGAATGAACAATATTCCTAGTGGATAACTATTGTGAATGTAATCCTGACTCACTTGCCACCAAAACCTGAAAGTCGCTTTAATCTATACGCGGGTCGACCGGTTGCTTGCGCTGCATTGCTAGAAGCGATTGTTAAATTTTCTCCCGATCATCGCATTATTGTTTATACGCCTGCTAGCCTACGGAATGATTACCAACGTTTAAGAGAGGGTTATTCTAACCCTTCCAGGCTGGAACTGATGGATGCTAAGGCGATTAAGCAATCCATTGGAAAAGGTGAGCAGAGCGTGATCCAGACTTTTAACACCTCGCTTCGATACGGATTACACCTGCGCTGGCTCTGTGGATGCAGGCCATGGCCAGTGGTTGGTTTGACACACGACCTCAGTTCTCGCGAAGTTTATGAAGAGCTATTACTGGCACATATTACCCCCCCAGCACCCTACGATGCGATTGTAACCACGTCACGTTGTGCTCATGCAGTGATAAGCAATTTGATTGCAAAAGTCTCCAGCGTTTTTGAGCGCGAGTCGCCGCTTCGGCTTAAAACAATACCTTTGGGCATTGATGTAGAATCGTTCGAGACTAGTGAGCGAGATAGCGCAAGGCAGCGATTAAAATTATTCGAAGATCGCCCTATATTATTATATTTGGGGCGTATCAGCCATGCTATGAAAGCCGATATTATCCCTTTGATCACCGCTTTTTCTCAGCTCAAGTGCGATCAAAAACCAGCTCTGGTAATAGCGGGAGGTGTTTTAGGCGAGTTGGAGCAAGGTAGCGTAGCCAGAATTAAGGATTATATTTCGGAGATGGAATTGAATCGTGATGTTTGTGTATTAACCAATGTGACCGCAGAGCAACGCATTGACCTTCTTTCCGCTACAGATGTACTAGTTAGCCCTGCAGACTCCTTACAGGAAAGCTTTGGGTTAGTGCTATTAGAGGCAATGGCAGCGGGGCTGCCAGTTATTGCGTCTGACTGGAACGGTTACCGTGAGCTTGTTGATGATTCTAAAACAGGCTTGTTGATAGAAACGCTTGTGCCTAACGAGGGACTTGAAGGTATCTCCCACGGTCTTTTGTTTGAAGAACGTTTTTGGTGGTATGGGGAGTTTTCCCAATCGGTAGTGATTAATATTAAACAATTGATTCAGGCGATGACCCGCCTTGTTGAAAACACTGACCTGGCGCAGAGAATGGGTCAAGCTGGTCGTGAGCGAGTGCTTAAGCATTATGATTGGCAGCACATTATTGCAGCCTACCAAGCTCATTGGCGATGCTTAGCGGTATTGGCGATGGAATCGGATTATTCAATCGGCGTATCGCCTTTCACTTACTCGCACTCAAACGTTTTTCACAAACACCCGAGCAAAACCTTCGATGAAAATGTGACCGTGCAAAGGACAAGAGAAGCCGCGCAAGAATCCTATGCACTGGCTAACCCCCCCGCATTTTTGTCGGCAGAAAAACTCTACGGCATCTTGAATATGCTTGTTGAACCGACTCGGATAGTGGACCTCGCTTCGCCAGTGCCAGATTTAAATCGCCACATTGCCTACTTGTTGAAACATGGTCTAGCGGAGATCATTGATGACTGAAGCCAAGGGATTTTCCAGCCAACGGAATAACACGGAAACGATGCCCAACATTTTAGGCTTGAATCTATATTTTCACGATTCCGCCGCGGCGCTAATTCACCAAGGTAAAATCGCAGCAGCGATTGAAGAGGAGCGTTGGTTCCGCGATGACAAACATACCGCAATGTTTCCAAAGCGTAGTATTAAATACTGCCTGCAATATTTGGCAGAGCAGCACCTAGACGTTCCCCATGTTGCTATTAATATGGACCCTATACGGTGCTTAAGTAATTCAAGCTCCATAGTGGATTTAATTCGCCATCCCACCCGTTGGAATAAAAAACACTGGCACAATTTTATGGATCGCCGTCGAGCCTGCCGTGACATTGAGCGGCAAATACATCGAGCATTCTATGAAATAAACATGGCGCAAGAATTCAAATTTCACCTCGTTGCGCACCATGACTCCCACGCCGCGTCCGCCTTTTTTGTATCACCTTTTGAAGAAGCGGCAGTGTTGAGTATTGACGCCAATGGTGAATGGCCAACCACGAGTACCTATATCGGGCGCGGTAATCGACTGCAAAGTGAAAATACACTAGGGCTGCCCAATTCTCTCGGCGGCTTATACGGAGCAATGACAACGTATTTGGGTTTTCTGCGCAACAGCGACGAGTTCAAGGTAATGGGCTTGGCGGCCTACGGTGATGCATCGCGCTATCGCGATGCGATGCGCGAGTTAATCTACCCCAGCGGCGATGGATTTTTCACATTAAACAAAAACTATTTCGATTATGCGGACTATAAGATCGCCGCCAATAAAAAAATGCAGGCTTTGTTAAATTGCCCGCCACGAGTACCCGGTAGTGAATTGACTGACCAGCACAAAGCCATAGCGGCCGCCTTGCAAAAGCGTACCGAAGAAATCGCTATTCACGTATTAAGGGGGCTGCAGCAGCGCTCCGGGCTTAAAAAACTCTGTCTTGCGGGAGGGGTCGCGTTAAATTGTGTTATGAATACCGCGATCCTCAATAACACAGACTTTGAAGAACTGTTTATACAGCCTGCTTCTCACGACGCTGGTAGTGCAATGGGGGCCGCGTATTGGGTGTATCACCAAATACTCGGGTACAAAAGGGATTTTGTGATGGATCGTGTTGATTTTGGTCCTAGCTATAGCGACGATGATATCGAGAAAATATTGTGGGCTGGATTACTGCGTTACCAAAAGTCAGACAATATTACCGAGGATACCGCGAAGCTGCTAGCGCAAGGAAAAATCGTTGCCTGGTTCCAGGGCCGTGCAGAGTTTGGTCCGCGTGCCCTTGGCTACCGCAGCATCCTCGCTGACCCGACCCGTATTGATATGCAAGACCACTTAAACTTGCGGGTCAAACACCGGGAGGACTTCAGGCCCTTTGCGCCGGCCTCGACCATTGAGGATTACGCGCGCTACTTCGATACCGCCAGCGAAGACTTTTTTATGACAAAAATCTGTGACGTTAAGCGAGAGTTCCGGGAAGGTTTACCTTCAATTACCCATGTTGATGGCACAGCCCGTTTACAAACGGTGCGTTCGGAGAGTAACCCGCTGTTTCACCAGCTGATTCGGGAGTTTGAAAAACTGCGTGGTGTGCCGGTGATTATTAACACCTCCTTTAATGTCAATGGCGAGCCAATGGTGCTGACGCCCCAGGATGCGATCAGGTGTTTTTTCACCACCGGGATAGATCACCTTGCCATGGGCAATTTTATTATAGGTAAAGACACATGAACAAGATGGCGGTTGAAGACCCGTACACCACGGATAATTTAATGTCAGTGCTGGTGGAAATTACCACCTTCTGCAATATGGAGTGCACCTACTGTATACGCACAATAAAGGACGATAAAAATAAATGGTGTAATAAACATCTCTCGCTAGAGGAATTTAAAAAAATTGTTGATTCCCTGCCCATAGCGGGTGAAATAGTCACCCAGGGTGTTGGTGAGCCAACCATGCATCCGCACTTGCCTGAGATCATTCGCATTGCGGTTGCGTCGAAAAAATTTCCCAGTGTGGTGTTAACAACTAACGCCATGTTACGGAAGGTCGATTATTATCAACAGCTGTTCTACGCAGGGTTAACAAAACTTTATATTTCAGTGGATTCGTTGGAGCACGAGCTGGCCAATCGAATGCGTGCTGGTACATCGATTAAGCGGCTCAAGGAAATCATTGTCGCTTTAACAGGTATATTTCCGGGCAAAATTGCCATACGCACCACGGTAGGGAGTGAAAATATTCATACGATTCCAGCGCTGCTGCAAGGCTTGGATGCGCTTGGTCAATTGGATGTTTTTATGCATCCCTATGACGATATTGGCAACCCGCATGGTTGTATTAGTCCTGAACAGAGTGCGCAGTTTGAACGGGATATTGTGGGTTTGTCGCAGCCTTTCCAGAACCTGCGCGTGGTTGCCAATAGTTTTGTGCCTGCGCCGGAGGTGTGTATTCATCCCTGGCGGATTCCCGCGATAACTGTGGATGGGGATATGGTGCCCTGTTGTAGGACTATGGATAAGAATATTTTCACGTTTGGGAATGTGCTTGAGAATTCGTTTGAGGATATATGGAGTTCGGAAAAAGCTAAGAGTATGAGGACGAGTTTTCTGAGTGAATCTCCATCGTTTTGTGGAGGGTGTCCGAGGTATGTTGAAAGGTATAACGGATATAAAAATACATTTGTAACGGAAGAAGAATTTAGAGAAAGGTGATGGTTAACATAAAAGAAAATTTATATAAACTTTTAGGTAGAGCGAAACGGATTACGCTTATACAGGCTTGTCTGGGGTTACTATCATCATCTTTGTTGGCCCTGATTATTTTAGGATTATATGGAAATGAGTGGCAAATTGTTAGTGGCTTGGCAAAGGCTCCCCTCGAATTAGAGTGGAAATTTTTAGCGGCTTTACTGGCTGCTATAGCGGTATTATGGCGCTTACAAGTCTCTAAAGAACAATCTGACGAGTCTGTTTATTTAAGTGCACTTGTGGTGCTAAAGGATATGAAAACGCAAGCGGGTTATACCGGAGCTAGTTATCAGTTGCTGCATCTCGCGGAAAAAAATATTAAATATATTGTACCGGCTACCCTTATTATCGAAAGTGCGATAAGGGATTTGTCGGAGATTACTTTTGTTAAATGGATGGAGCATGTCGCATCTATTAGATCCAGTGATATGAACAACAAAAAGGATCGAGACTTTTCGCCAGCGATCAAGGATATGGTGGTTATAGTTATGCAAATTCGTCATTTGGCGAAGAAATATGCTGTCGATGTGCCAGATATAAATTTTAGGCGTGCTGATTTGAGAGGATTGAGGGATGATGATTTCAAGGGTGTATCAAACTGGAGAGAGAGCCTGCTTAGGGCGAACCTTAACCATGCCGATTTAAGAAATGTACATTTAGATCTGTGTTCGGAAACATGTCATTTTGAAAAAACCTATACAGTTGCCGGAGCGTGGGTCGGTACATCAAGAAAATTGCTAGAAGGAAAAGAACATAGCTTTGGAAGCAATCTCACTTTAATTAAACTTGAAAAAGGGTTCGATGAAGATCAGGGTTTGAAGAAAATTGAGCCACTCTTGAAGAAAGGTGCGCTGTTATTTCTTACAGGAGCGTATTCACTTTCACCTGGTCCTAAGGTTAAAGGGCAGAATTTCGTTTTTCAAATGAGAGATAGTACGGAATCAATTAATTGCGCTTTTGGTGGTGCTCCTGGAATTAATCTAAGCAATATGGATTTGTCTAATTGTGACTTTTCAAATTCCTATTTGGTTGGAGCAAATTTTAAAAAAGCAAATTTAAAAGGAGCAAAATTTACTTTCGCGGATATTCGTTTTTCTGACTTCAGTGGTGCCAATTTAGAAAATGCAACTTTTGTCGGCGTGAAATATACTGATGCTTTATTTAGCGTTGACAAAGAAGAGAAGGCTGATGTTGAAAGTGAGAGCGAAGAAACATATAAAGATGAAGATTTGAAACAATATTTTAGCTTATTGCAAGATCGCGCTTCGGCTCACAATAAATCGCTATCAGAAGGCTTGCAAAATTCTCTGGATTGATAATTAGAATATAGACAAGGAGTTATTTCTTCTAGCGCTCGTTTAATTCTGGGTTCGATGTTATTGTATGTAACTACTTTAATGTGGTTGGGGCTCCTCTTGTGAATATTTCCAAAACCCCAGTAGCTTCTGTAAGTATCTTTACACCAGCCGCAATGCCGTTGATTGAAATCTGATATGTCATCCAATGTTCTATTCAATTGATGTGCATTCACTGGTATATCTACAGTGATAGTTTGTCGGATCGTCTGTACGAGATCTACTGGATTGTTGACAAAATCTTCATAAAAATAAGTCCCATCAAAGAATGTTTCTCGGTCACGAAACACTTCATCCATCATTGAAAACTTCTCCTCAAGCGTCCCCGCCTCATCTCTGTAAGGTTTGTCATTTAAGCTAATATAGTTGTCATATGGATTCCTAATAAAAAGAATTTTTTTCGTCGGTTGAAAACTACGAACATGATCCTCCAACGAATATTTCGCTGTAGGAACTGCTTTTGCAATAACGGGGTATGGGCTTTTGATCTCAGGTGTACAATACTCAGCCCAAACATCTATAATGCCTATTGAATTGGGGATTTGCGAAAGCATATAGGTAAAGAGGGATGCACCGCTTGATTGCAGCGCATAAACTAAAATTCTATCTGCCATAATCTTTATTGCTGCGCATAGTTATTGTTATTACTAATAATGGCCATAATTTGATTGACCCCTGCATCAAGTGCACGGCTGCTCAACACGGACTCACGCACAGAACGTGTCTTGTGCCGATAGGTTGGATCATCGAGTACCTTTCGAATAAGTGAGGTGAGTTTATCGGTGGTGAGACAGTCGAACTTTCCTTCAACGCCCAAACCATGGTGAACCGCTCTGGTGACATTTCCAGGTTGATCCCATTTACAGGGGAAAAGAACCATCGATACACCGTGGGCGATACTTTCCTTAATCCCCCCCGCACCGCCATGAGTTATCATGACAGAGGTGTTTTTTAATAGACTCAACTGAGGAATTGTTTCAGCCATAATAATGTTGCTGGGCAGTTCAGCCAAATCAATAAACTCGCTATCTCGCCCGGTATGAATTACTAAATTCCACTGTGGTTGTTCCCTGAATGTTTCAATCACCGTCAAGAAAAATTGTCGGCTCCAAGGGTACCAAGCGCTGTAAGTGCCTAATGAGCATAGTATCATGGGTTTATCCAGGTCGAGTTTTTTCAAGCACAAATCACTTTCCCGACGCTCCTGGTCGACGCATATCCCTAAATAATGTCCCGTTCTTGCCTGAGGGAACTCGAGCTCGGCAGGCATTAGGAACATTTTTACCGGCAGTTGTAAATACAGGCCGTAGAGGTTTACCCGGTATTTCATACCATACTTGCGCGCCAAACCTTTAACGACGTTATTGACTCTAGACCTATGGTTGCGGTTCAGTACAACATGTTTCCACCAGAGTCCTAACCAGGAAAATCCCACGACTCCGAAAGAATAAATAGTGTCTGTGGGTTTAAGGGGGGTACTGGACGAAGGTATACGCAGATTCCAGTGATGTTCAAAGTTTGAAGCCAAGCTGATCAGGGGGATATTGCTGCGGATAAAAAATGCAGCTGCACAGGAAATAATCGGATCAATAAAGATCGCTTGCACGCGATGAGCGTGTAGGGTATTCACTAGCGGCGTTAACCACTCTGCTGCTTCTTCATGGGATTTTAAAAGAAACGATTCCCAGCACTCCAGCGTACTTATCCGGTGAAATTCCTCAGGAACTGAAAGGCATTCAAATCCCTGTAGATTGATGTGTTGCTCAAATTGCTTATCGCAGGGATAGTAGAGCACCCTGAATCCCTCTTGGCTCAATCGCCGTGCGAGGGCAAAGCTCGGGTTGTAAGCTCCGTATTCCTGGTTCATTACCATCAGGATGTTATTGCGATTTTCTAAACACGCTTTCTGCACTTGTATACTCACGCCTTGTTCTAACACCCTTTTTGATGTTTCACTATTTGGTGCGGCTACATCCGTGGGTTTCATGGTAAATTCTTTTACATTTGTTTGGGGAATATCACATTAGCGCGTGATATCTGCCGTGTGTATTGGTATAACAGTATGTGATAGCCTAACAAAACAATCAACTTTCAGCATGATGGAAGGATTGAGGTACACAGTGAGCATTCTTGAAATAACAACAACGGTTGGTTGCAAAGTAGCCTGTGAATATTGCCCCCAGAGTTTGTATGTTAATAATTACAGCCAGCGCTCCCGCATTAACCTGATGAGCCTTGAGACGCTTCAGGTATGTCTGGATAAAGTGTCTGCTGGTGTTCTTAAAGGGGTTGTATTTTCTGGCTATTCAGAACCATTCCTTAATCCGGATTGCACCTCAATGATTTTACATTGCATCGAGCGAGGCTTACCGGTTGATGCCTATACAACGATGGTGGGCGTAACTTTAGAAGATATCGATCGGCTAAGTGGCCATGCAGTGAAATGGGTTGTGCATATACCAGATAACTTGGGGCTTACAAAAATCAAAGTCGATGACAATTATTTTGCGATGTTAGACAAACTGACCAAGTCCTTTGAAAAGGTGACATTTCTATTTACCCATGGTGCCAGGCTTCGGGAATACGTTCACCCCGAAGTGCTGGCGTATTTAAAGGCGAGGGGCATTACCTTCCAAGATCACCTCGAACATTCTCGGGCGGGCCAAATTGAGGGGAAGGCGATAACATCGGTAAATGTACCGGGTAAGTTGAGAAGATGCTGGCGATTGAAGGCCAATGTTCTACTGCCAAATGGCGATGTGACCCTCTGCTGCCAGGACTTTGGCCAGAAGCATTTACTGGGTAATTTAATTACCTCGGATTACGATTCTTTATTTCACTCGGCGGAATTCAAGCGTGTTGAAAAAAGCCTGGAAGATGAAAGTATTGATAGCCTGTGTCGACAATGTGTTTTGTATTCCATGCCTGAAAATCCTATAAAACGTGCTTACCACCAGCTTGTTAGACTGGGACCTCCGAAAATGCGTATGCGCGCACTTTCAATGTTTAATGAGGTGCTGCGGCATTTTTCTTCATGACAATTATTAAGGTGGTTTTGCCGATAAATATTGCATACATAATTTGATAAATAAATGATTTAATAAATAAGTGCTGTGATAAACCAGCGCTGTAATAAATCAGTGCATTGAAATAAGGAAAGCAGATGATCACCCTTGGCATTAATATCGAAAAAACCGATAAAGGTGAAGCTGTTCTTGATGGCGGTGCAGCCATCGCTGACAACGGACGGCTTATCGCTGCCATCGGTGAAGAACGCGTGTCGCGGGACAAGTACGCGGCAGGTTTTAATCAATCAGCACCTTATTTATTGAATGCACTTGGTATAGACATCAGGGAAGTTAAATGTTGCGCGCTGAGTTTTTGCGGACAAGCGGTGCCGGAGGATTTGGGCTATTGGATCAACAATTCCTATTTAAACCAGCTTGTAGACCACAGCCAAATCATTGCGATGCCATCGCATCATTTGTCCCATGCGTTAACCGCCTATCATTTCTCAGGGTATGACAAAGCCCTCATTGTAATTTTGGATAATGAAGGCAATGCACTTAACCAGGACCTCGACTATCCCGATGAGTATCTGCGCAATCCTTTTGAGCGTTCCAGTTATTATATCGGTGAAGGCGCCAACATAAATTTGCTGCACCGGGACCACGATGGTGTTGATGAGGTTTCGCTCGGTGATGCCTATCGGCAGTTCACCCACTTTATTGGCTTCCCGTCGGGACTTTTTTCTGGTAAAACCATGGGCTTGGCGGGTTTTGGTGACCCCAATCGTTTCGCTGGATTAAAGTTGTTTGAGATGTGCAATGGACGCATTAAAACATTCATCAAACCTGCCATCAGTAATCCTGGGAAAAATGTGCAGCGCTATTTCGAGGCGTTGGGCATAGACATTGGCCCACCAGCCGCTACGGGCCAGGCGCCTGGTCAGCGCGAAGCAGATGTTGCCTGCTTTGTTCAACATCAATTGGAATCCATCGTTTGCCAGAAGGTGCAAACCTTAATCGATCAAACCGGCGTTAAGGATGTCTGCCTTGGCGGTGGGGTTGCCTACAACGTGTTAATGAATAGCGCGATTTTGGAGCGCACCAGCGCTGAGCGATTGTTTGTGCATCCAGCGGCGGGGGATCAGGGTCAGGGTATAGGTAATGCGCTTTACGCTTATCAAAATTTAACGGGTAACGCTCCACCGCGACAACAAGCCGATGCTTATTTAGGACCACCTGCATCGCAGTCGGCACTCAAACTTGCGCTGCAAGCGTTGGAGAAAGAGAAGGGACTCATTTTTTTTAGCGGGGAAAATATGCTCACGCAAGTTGCTCGGCGGCTGGCAACGGGAAAATTTATCGGTTGGTTTCATGGGCAGAGTGAAATGGGACCGCGGGCATTGGGGCACCGCAGCATATTAGCCGATCCACGCGGTGAAAATACTAAAGATATCCTGAACAAAAAAATTAAGTACCGTGAATCTTTTCGACCGTTTGCCCCCTCCGTAACGAGCAGGCAGTGGCACGACTATTTTGACGGCCCCCTTGCAAACCCTTTTATGCTGTTTTCCGCCAAGGTGCGTAGTAATGCACCTGTGTCGATCCCCGCTGTCACTCATATTGACCAAACGGCCAGGCCGCAAATTGTTTACGCCAAGAAAAATCCGATATACCATGCTCTGTTGGTCGAGTTTGGCAAGCTATCGGGCTGCGAAGTTTTGTTAAATACCTCGTTCAATTTGTCGGATGAACCCATTGTCGAAACACCTATGGATGCTGTTAAGTGTTTCCTGCGTTGTAATCTTGATGGTTTGATGCTTGAAGATGTATTTGTGCTTAAGGCCTAAATAAAAGTTAGGCAGGGGCATTATATTCTTGGAAGGTGAAATCTTGTCCTGGTCGATTTTAACGTTTGTAAAAAGTTAATTGATGATGTCAACTTTAACCCCACGCGTTGAGCTTTCTATCGCGGCATAAACCATTTCCAGGCTTTTTATATTCTCATTACAAATGGTCTCGGGTTGTCGCTGACTACGAACACATTCGACAAATTCCTCGATAATCCCCGCATGCCCACCTACTTTATCTGAGCAATCAAGCTTTGGAACGGATAGATCCGAGAATGATTTTCCCCCAGTGTTGTCGTAATTTACCACTTGGGCGCTAAAATCTTCCCCACCATTCCAAACGACACTTCCCCGTGTACCATTAATTCTCCACTGCGATGTCCAAGGTGTACGCAGCCCTTGGGAGCTCCAACTGCCTTGATAGCTGTATACAACCCCATTGGAAAATTCAAATATCGCGACTGCAGCGGCATCATGGTCATACTGCGATGCTTTAGGATTCCATTCCTTGCAGTAGACGGAAACCGGGTCGGCTTTAAGAACAGCGCGTGCAGCGTCAAAGGTATGTATGGCCATATCTTTCAACAGGACGTGATGCATGTGGCGGCGAAAATCGTCAAATGTTGAACCAATAAAAAACTGGGTATTACAGAATGTGATATCACCCAATACCCCTGAAGCAATAAATCTCGACAGACGCCGAATGCCGTTATCGTAGCGATGGTTTTGGATTGTGGCGCAAAGTTTTTGTTCTTTTTCCGCCATTGATATTATTTTTCTAGCTTCTGCTATGGTGTTGGCTAGCGGCTTTTCAACCAACACATGACAGTCATATCTGAAGGCGGTGGAGATTATTTCCAGTCTTGATTCTGGCGTTGTACAGACGAAGACAAGGTCCGGTTTATTGCGTTGCAAAGATGTTGACAGGATGTTATCAATGCTAGCATTTAGACCATATTTGTTGGAAGTTGCTAATGCTTTTTCTTCAATTGTATCGACCAAACCGACGATATTAAGCGTCGGAATTTTTTTAATAGCCGTCAGCCAGGTCTCGCTAATATTGCCGCAGCCAACCAGTACGGCGGTAAAGTGTTTATCCATGTCTTGCCTGTATATGTAAATAAATGTATTGTCTGTCTATGTAAATAAGCTTCTAACGATTACTATATTGGTACTCGGCCAGTGCATCCATGTTGCGTGCGATTTTGTGAAACGCTTTGGCGTATTGATCCACCAATCCAGGAACGATTTCACCCCATGAGGGGAGTGTTATAGTTTGTGCCACTATGGCGTCGGTGTTGGGCAGTGCGCCTGGCGACAGAGGTGTATATTGCGTTCCATTGGGATACTGGTCAACCCATAATTGCCGGAAAAGATCCATGTCTTGCAGGATCGGTGTTTGATACCAGTTTTCATAATAGCCTGGAAATACCGTTGCCCCTTCTGCCCACAAGGCTTTGAGGAAAGTAGTCCTTGACACCAAATCCTGGTCGTAGCGGTATAGGCAGGGGGAGCTATAGAAACCGCGCTCTGAATTGGGCGCGAGTTTGGGGAAATCCAGGAACGCCAGATCCTTTAACTGGCTTTCAAGTCGCGTATAGTTTATTAATTTATTTGTGTTGTAGTCATCAAGGTGTGGCAGCTGCTCGTTAGCCAGCGCCATTTCCAACGGAGCGGCGCGATACTTCCAATAACCACCGGCAGCTTCAAACGCTTTAGTTTCCGGTAGGCTTAAACATTGCTTCAGGCGCATATCGTGATGGCCTGGAATCATGGCTCGCTCATACAGTAATTGATCGTTGCTGATTAGGATGCCTCCTTCGCCTGCTGACAAAGCTTTGCTGGCTTGCAGGCTGAAGCAACCGATATCTCCGATTGTACCCAGGTATTCGCCGTTGAATTTCCCCCCGTGGCTGTGGGACGCATCTTCTATAACTTTTAAACCTTTTTGTTTCGCGGCATCCAGTATCTCGTCCATTGGCGCAGGCATGCCCCAGGTATGACAAACGATGACAGCTTTGGTGCGAGGGGTTGCTTTGCGTAGGATTTCTTCCGGGTCAAGATGAAATGCGTTTTTTTTTAGATCGCAAAATACCGGTGTGCCATTGCCATGCAAAATAGCGGTAATGGCAGATATCCAGGTGTAGGAGGGCGTAAGCACTTCCCAGCCAGGGCCAACACCACAAGCGAAACAAGCGGCGTGCAGGGACGCCGTACCCGAGGAAAAACTTAATGCGTGCCGAGCACCAAACTTTTCAGCGAATGCATCTTCAAATTCAGAGATTATGCCGTCTTTCTTTAAGATAGAAAGCGTCCCACTATCGACGATTTCCCCAAGCGCCTGCTTTTCTGTATCGCCCATAATGGGCCACTTCGGCCACGGGGCCGTCACACTTTTTTTACCGCTAAATAGCGCCAATTCTGAATTCATTGATTCTTCTCCGTGTACAAAAGTGTATCGATTTAAGCGGGTTCACAAAGTGATTCGCGGGTCGTTCTTTCGCCGTTGATATACAGCACGTCTAACCCGCTAATTTTAAAACTGCGTATCGCATCTGCTGGGGTATCAACCATCGCTTCTCCCGCAAAATTAAACGAAGTGTTCATCAGTACGGGCGCGCCGGTTGCTTCGCCAATTTCAACGAGCACTTGATGGAGAATGGGGTTTAGTGCTGCGCTGAGGGTTTGTACCCTGCATGTTCCGTCTGCATGGACTATCGCGGGGGCGATGGCGCGTGTTTTTTTCGTCGCCTTGGGTGCAAAGCTCATATAGGGTGAGCGCTGTTTTGTTTCAAAAAATTGCTCCAGGGCTTCTTCTATGATAAGCGGGGCCACCGGCCTATAGGGTTCTCGGCCTTTCAAGTTATTCATCCTGTCCCTCTGTGCGATGGAGTTTGGTAAGCCGATTAAGCTGCGGTGTCCCAGTGCGCGTGGGCCGATTTCACTGCGCCCTTGATACCAAGCGATAAGTTTTCCCGCCAGTAGGTCGCTGACTAATTCTTTCGGTACTGTATCGAGATCGCCAAATTTGCGCCCAATAAAAGCACCATCGTTGCGAATGTGTCGTTCATGGAACAGTATTGCGCCCAATGATTGGCCACCATCGCCAGGGACTGGCCCTACATGGATTTTTTTGAACAGTCCGGTGTCAATCAGCTCGGAATTTAGTAGCACATTCAGCGCGCAGCCGCCCACCATGACAATATTTTCACTGTGGTGGCGGTGTTTTTTTAATGCCTCAATAAAACACTTTACCCAGTATTTTTGGCCCGTATGCGCGAGGTCTTTTCTCGCATCATCGAGCCAAGGTTTGCTGTAGTCGTCGCTAAGCCCAAACAATTTTCGTGATTCTGTGACATCGAGTACGTTGCCCCACAACATTTTTGGTGTGTGTTCCCGCAGGAGTGCTTCATAGTCTTTGCGGTAACACCCTAAGGCCGATAAGCCCATTGTTTTACCTGAATACCAGCCGTGTGCTTTTAAAAAGTCCGGGTCGATAACCATCATGGTTAAACTGCCGTAAAATTTTCCATTGGCCGTAGTTTCGCTGAGATCTTCCAGCAGGGAGATAGTACCGTCTGAATCATGGAGGTAGATACGTGTTGAATCGTCTTCTGATCCTCCGTCGGCCACAACAATCAATGTTTTATCAAAACCGTGGTCCAATACTGTGCCAATGTGGCTGTTGTGATGCGTTGCAATGATGGGGTGGAATGTGCGGCCGTTCAGGGTTATTTTATTCTCCGCCAATGGGTTACCCAACTTTGCTAAATATACCGTCTCCACATCGTTAATGTCACCACCGACGTAGGCCAATGCTTCGGCCACCAGTTTATCCATTTTTTCGAGGGTGACTATACGGCAGTGTTTTTCGCGAAACACTCGTTCAGCTTCGAGATGCAGCAGAATTTTTTCGCCATTGGAAATGGTTACGGCGGAATCGTGGTAGCCGAAGAAAATCGAAATTGAAAATTTATCCATTCCATAGACCCTGTTAATCAGATATGAGTTCGGGATAAAACAACTGAAAAAATTGAACTAATTACCTATTCGTCGATCAGATCATTCGTATAAAAACAAAATATAGAAAGGCGAACAGGTATGGACAATTTAGTTGAAATATTTTGTGATGTCGATGACTTTTGTAAAGTATTTATCCCCCAATAGGAGAAAACATTAATTACTGACGACGGTACCCGTAAAAGGCGACGCGCTAAACGAATGACTCCAAGTGAAATTAGGACCGTCTTTATTAGTTTTTATCGATCACATCTTAGAGATTTCAAAAACTATTATCGTTTTTATGTTTATCGCCATTTGAATAAAGAATTCACTTTGTTATTGAGCTACACAAGGTGTATTGATATCATGTCATTATTCCATTATGTGGTTACCTGACTGTCCGATTAACCCGATCTCAGGTTTGTTAAATTATCTTGCTCTAGATTAAATGTAGCGAGACTATTTAATTGGAGATCAATTTAAGTTTTCCTCATCGGAGGTTTGTGTTTTATATTTAGATTTAAATGTGCTAGGCATAATATGGAAAGAAAAAACTTCACCAAAAATCGGATACCAATCAGCACGCCCAAAGATTTGAAATTTTTCAATGGTATTTTTAAGCGCTTGATTGTCATTGCTTGGCAGGGTTGGCCAATCAATTTGAATGTCGTTGAACCCTTTCCTGACAAGCTCTGCTGCAATGCTAAATTTATTCTGTGTCCAATTATGCGTTACAGTAAATTCTGCAATACGCTGGCCGTTAATACTCACATGTACGCGCCTTTTTTTTTCTTGTTCGCCATAGTGTGGGACCCTGCATGTCAGGCGGCAGTTTAGGCTCATTGCTTTCGCCATGGAAAATACCAAGGGTAGCTGTGGCCAATAGGCGCGTAAATAGGGTTGCGTTCGGTAGGTGCCTCTCTCTGGATCCCAGTCGACCAAACCGTCACGGCAATAGTATTTAATATACCTCGGGTTTGTTAGGTCTATGCCCTTTAAAAGTTTTTTGTTGTCATATTGCTGGTAATCATTGAGCAGGGCTTTGCCATCATGCCCCGCATCGTCCAAAGCGCCACATATTGCCTCAATGGTCTGGCTGTCAATACCGTGAATCCATTGCAGAATACCGTAATCTAATAAGCTGTTCGCGCTAGCCACTATCTGGTGTGAATATTTAGAAACTTCTGTGGTGACTGCTCCGTGACGCATGCGAACGTACTCTGTCATAGTTTCTCTAAGTCCTTCCCACAAATTAAGGGCTTGGCTGAAACGTTGGCGTAAGTGGATTGGGTAGTTTTGTGTGTGGAGGTTGTGCTGCATGTGGCTTGTGTATATTGCCGCTTCAAACATCCCTCGCGCTACATGTTTTTGGGCGATCGGAAATGATTTACTTGATTGTAGAAGGTCTTTCCAATTATTTATGCGTGCGTTAGGAACGTATGCAGCTACTGCGGACATTGCAACTTGCATACCTTTTACAGTTAAATGGCAGTAGTCTACGAATAACTCTCCACTTGCATTAAGTGTGTTGTTATATTCAGAAAAAACTGTTTCCAAATCAATACAGGTGAAGCCGTGTTGTTTGACATTTTTCGCAATCAAAGTTTTTACACAGCTTTGAATTCCTGGCGATAGGAACGAGTTGCGTTGCAGGGCAGCGTCTACATCGATTTCGGATTGAGCGTGTTTAGCGGCAGGCACTGTTTGTCCTAGTCCGAGGTAAGCAATGTTCAACAGGCGGTGTGTCGTTGGGTTTGTCTCATCATCTAGGTTCAACATAGTTAGCGCGAGTTTGAGCGCTTTTTTATAGTTATTCTGTTTGAGCGCATACAGGGCATAATTGAAAAGTTCGTGCCATTGGGGGGTATGGCCGTTACCTAGCCAGTGTACCGGAGCCAATCTTTGCCAACTTGGGTTGGTAGTCGGTATAAGCCAAAGTAATTTAGAGCCATTGTATTTTGCGTTGCGGACGATGGTGTTGAGCGTGGCGCTAGTTGCTTCAGTCAGCTCTTTAGTAAAATTGTCAACTAATCCTGTAGCTCCCTGCTTGTTTGCGGCGTGGATTTGCTGCTGCGAAATTTCCTTTTGATCAGGCCGCCCCAGTGTGTGGTCGCGGCAAAAATTATTTCCCGCGAAAACGACGATAACATCGGGGTTTAATTGTGCAGCGGCGTCAATCACATCGATCAGCATCTCAACCCGCATAGCATTGCGTGATAGATCAATGACTTCAACTAGTCCTGCCTTGTTGGGCTTATCCTGGTTAAGAATCGAGTTTAAAACCTGGGCTGGGTTTATATTAGGTGAAAAAAACATGCCCGCGGCTACGGACTCCCCGACGAGGCAAACTCTATAGACATTCTCGCCTTTTTCGGATGTCAGGATGTCGCGTTTTTCCAGCCACATGTACTTGTCCCAATTGTTTTTCCTTTCAAATTGCCAATTTATTCCATTGAGCTTGGGGCCCCAGGGACCGATGGCTCGGGGGCAAACTGTGGCTGAATCATCTGTCTCAGATGCTTCCAGAAGAGTGGAATTTGCTGATCCCTTTAGTAACCCACTTCGCTTCAAAAGCGCGGCAGTTTCAAAACCATCGTCACTATGGAGGAGCTTAGCAAGTTTATCCCACAATTCTGTTTTGTCGGGTTGTTGATTAGGTGATGAATCGCTCATACCATTAATCCATTATATGAACGTGTAAGCGGCATCAAAATTCTCTTTGACATTACTTGGAATAAGGGTGTTCGACATTAACTCGGCGGCTAAATTCAGGGATTCAATATTGGCTTCCCTGTCGATAATTAAGTCTTCAAGCACTAACACATCAATGCTTGAATTGGCCATGCAGCGTAGCGCATCGTCGGGGCTACATACGATGGGTTCGCTACGCATATTGAACGATGTGTTAACCAGAATTGGGCACATCGTACGTTGATAGAAGGATTCCAGAAGTTGTGCAAAGCGCGGATTGTTTGCTTGTGAAACTGTTTGTGGTCGGCAAGAACCATCGATATGGGTAATGGCCGGTAAATCGATGTCGGATAGTACCCGACAAGTGGAGAGCATAAACGGTGATGGATGCTTTAAATCAAAGTGTTCAGCTGCGACATTCTCAAGAATTGCGGGGGCGAAAGGGCGGAAAGATTCACGTTTTTTTACAAGATTGTTAAGGCGATCTCGCATTTGTGGATCCCTTGGGTCTGCAATGATACTGCGTGCGCCTAGCGCTCGGGGACCGAATTCCATGCGGCCTTGGAACCAAGCAATGATCTTACCCTTTGCCAAGCGATCAGTAGTTGCCTCTAGTAAGCCTTCTCGTTGACCCCGAAAATCTAAAAACTCGATACCTGTTGCCTGTAGCGTGTCGGCGATTTCATCACAATCATAGCGAGGACCGATATAAACGCTTTGGAAAGGCTCTTTGCTATGTCTTTCTCCAGTCAGATTAATGTGGGCTAGAGCCGCTGCGCCGAGTGCTGAGCCCGCGTCACCTGCGGCGGGTTGAACGAAAATCTGTTCGAAATTACTCTCGCGGTGAATACGATCATTGGCGACACAATTAAGGGCGACTCCACCCGATAGACATAGGTTAGGTGCATCGGTGATTTTTTTTAAATAATCGATTTGAGCCAAAAGTATTTCCTCTAAAACAAGCTGTAAGCTTTTGGCAACATCCATGTAAAAGGGCGTGATGGGTGTTTCTGGTTTTCTGGGTATTTGTCCGAGCAGTGATACCAGCTTGTCCGAGTACATTGTGCCAGTTCCAGAAAAGTTAAAATACTCTGCAGCCAGTTCAAATTTGCCATCAGGGGTGAGGTAAATCAATTTACGAAGTTTATTGACATGGATAGGGTTACCATAAGGGGCAAGCCCCATCACTTTATGTTCACCACTCAGTACTTTAAAACCCAAATACTGGGTAACGGAGCTATAAAACAGACCAATTGAATCTGGAAATCGGACTTCATCGCAAATAGTGACTTTATTGCCTTCCCCCACGGCATAGGATGTTGTCGCCCATTCGCCTACTCCATCCGCTACGAGAATGGCCGCGCGCTCGAAACCTGAGTAGAAAAAACTGCCAGCCGCATGTGATAAATGGTGGTCGAATGATTCAACCGGCCCCTCGTATCCGAGAGTATCCTGAATTTCGCGGAAGGGTTTGCGTGAATCCAGCCATGAAAGATTTGAATCAGACGATATATCTGGTTGCATCCAGAGTTGCCGTGAAAGCTTTTTTATCGGGGATTCGTAGTATGCGATACAGTCGATATCAACAATATCAATTTCGCCAGCTTCCAGGCAGTAGCGGAATGATCTAATGGGAAGTCTTGGATCGTTTTTTATACGCGAAAAACGTTCTTCCTGCACAGCTGCCACTAAATTGCCGTCTTGAAGCAAGCAACATGCGGCATCGTGGAAAAATGCAGAGATACCGATAATATTCATTTGTGGTTTCCGTTGTTTATTGGGTGCAGCCTTGATCACCTAGTCAGTGCCATGTCCTGACGGGAATTTCATCCTATGTTGCGCTGGTTGCAAAGGCTACAGAACCGCATAATCCTCGATATTAGAGTATTCTTACAAAAGCGGGGCTAGATCCCCATTAATCTTTTTATAAGGCAAAACGCCATTTCTACTCCTGAATAAGTTTACCACGGCCAGACTGATGGCGCTCTCGATCATCACTTTCGATATAGCGGTCAGTGGTTTGCATCGTTTGATGACCCGCGTCATCTCTGACATGTTCACGTGGTCGAATTTTGACATCTTCGGATATCCCTGTGTGACGTAACCAATGAACGGTTGCAGCTTTTAAGTCAGCGGCATCATCTTCAAGATCATCTCGTTTCATTCGCTCAAATGTCTGATCAAAATAATGCTGCACCAGCGATCTGACGTGTCTGGTACTCACTAAAGGAGCATTGCCTAACTGTTTAGGTACCAGCGGTGAAGCATCATCAGGCGTGGGGAGAGCGGTTAGCTCACGATAAGAGCGATAACGCTTTAAAGCCTTTAGCATGGCATCTGATACCACTATTTTTCTGGATTTATTCCCTTTGCCGACCACATGAAACCACCACTGGTTGTCATGATCACGCTTGAAGTTATTCATTGTCGGTATCGAACGCTCATCAGCGACCAATTCCGAAACCCTTAAATACATGGCATAGAGGCAGTTCATAATGAATAATAAACACTCGTATTTTTCAGGTGCTTGATCTGCCATGATTTCGGCTGTTTCAATCACATAACCCCATTGCAAATTGGATAATCGGCGTACAGAAGGCAGGTTTTGCTCTTTTACAATAAATCGGCTTTTCTGCCGAATGAGCGCCACAGGATTCGATTCTAAGAGTTCTTCCTGGCAGAGAAAGTCGTAAAAAGAAGACAGTATGGCAAATAATGCTTTAACGCTCGATTGGGGGTTCTGTCGCAAACTGATGTGCTAGAGCCAGTATGGTAGAATGAGAGGAAATATTCCATTAAATTTTGAACTATCAATGATTTCATTCAAAGGCCGACACACACCTCAATCCATTATCCTTCAGTGCGTAAGGTGGTATTGTGCATATGCGTTAAGTTATCGTAATATTGAAGAAATGATGGCAGAGCGGGGTGTTAACATCGATCATAGTACATTGAATCGATGGGTAATCAAATATGCTCCAAAGCTTGAAAAAGCTTTCCACAAAAAGAAGAAATTACCAGGGGTTCGCTGGCGCCTGGACGAGACTTATATCAAAGTTAAAGGTCAGTGGAAATATTATTATCGTGCGGTTGATAAACAAGGAAATACGATTGATTTTCTCCTCACCGCTAAACGTGATACAAGGGCTGCACTAAGATTTCTGACCAAAGCCATTGGTAGAAATGGAAAGCCAGGAATAATCAATATCGACAAAAGTGGCGCCAACAAAGCAGGCATAAAACAGTTTAACTCTGACCATGCCAGGCGAGTAAAAATACGTCGGTGCAAGTATCTCAATAACATCGTCGAACAAGATCACCGTCGAGTTAAACGGCTTACTCGTTTGATGTTGGGTTTTAAAAACTTTTATTCAGCGCAAAGCACATTGGCAGGAATTGAGTTAGTTGCAATGATTAAAAAGGGACAAATGAAAAAGAATCTAGTGGGTACTTTGTCGCTATCAGATCAATTTTACGCTCTAGCTACGTAAGTAAAAAAACACGGCCAGTGTTTTTGAGTTTAAATGGTGTATTTGCGACAGAACCAACAAGGGAATGATGCTGTTAGGGTGGAGTGGTGCTTCACTTAATGTACCCCATCGGTTGATGTTTCAGCGTGATCCGATAAATAGCGATCGTTATTGTCAGCGGTCGCTGGAAGAAAGCCGTCCCAGGTGTTACCACCGGTGTAAAAATGAGCCACCCCAACGGTTGAAATCTGATCCAATTGGTTCACTATGATGCTTTTTCCAAGGAGCATCATGACTTCACAAGAAGAGCTCATGAAAATTAAAATATTATATCAACAAGGATACTCCGAAAGGGCAATTGCCAAACAGTTAGGAATTTCACGTAATACCGCTAAAAGATATCTATCTGAGAATATCAATGAACCGGTTTACGCACAAATAATTTGTCGAATGCCGAGACCTACGCAGAACTATGTACATTTCTCGTATTACTTTGCAAATTCAATTTAGAAAGAACATCCAGAATAATCATATTGACCTTTTCTTCAATGAGTTGTTTATTACTTTCGATGAAAAAATGATCGCCAGAAAGAGTGTGCACGTCAGCGGGCTGTGAAAAATAGATTCCCCAACTTTGTAAATCCTCATAAGTGATTTCAATGTCATCTTTTCCACCAAGCACTGATATTGGGCAGTCGAATACTGTATCTGATGCATAAGAATAAGTATCGGCTAGTTTAAAATCAGCTCTGAGTAAAGGTAGTAATAATGCCATTAATTCTTCATTCACAAGTATTTCTTTGGGTGTACCATTAAGCTCTTTTAACTCGGCAATAAATTCTTCATCAGGTAGCTGATGAATTGATTCTTTTCGAACAGGAATATGTGGCCCTCTGCTACCTGAAGCAATGAAATGTTGAGGAAGACGATAGCCAATCTTTTTGCATTGTGCCATTAGCTCAAAGGCGACTCTACTGCCGAGACTATGACCGAACAAAACATAGGGTCTATCAATTAGGCTTGTAATAACCTTTAGAAGTTCGCTTATTAGTGTGTTCATGTCCGAATAGGCGGGCTCAAATATACGTGTAGCTCGTCCAGGAGGCTGTATAGCGAGCAGTTCAACATTGTTTGGTAACCATTTGACCCAAGACATGTAAGTTGAAGCGCTTCCACCGGCATACGGAAAGCATATGATTCTTAGATCTGCATTAAGCTTGGGTTGAGGTCTTAAAAACCAGTTTGTGTGTGGCATCTAAATTCGATTTACTGACTCTTATTGAAATGTTATTGCGGTGTGCAGCATATCACTGAACGTTCTGCATAGGAAGTCTTAGCCCTGTCAAATATGAACTGAACCGGCCGACGTGTAGTTGAGAGAAAGAAGTGGTTTCTCCTACTTTCCACAACATTGATCCCCTTCATCATTTGAAGACCCAGTGCATTTCTGGTTTTTTTGAGAAAAATTAGGTTTAGATGGAAGCAGAGCTCTTTGATAAAGCGAAAAGCTTGCTCTACGTCTTGTTGCTCTTCGTAGTTATTGAACGTCACTGTTGCGGTTAAAGTTTGACAATTCCGGGATTCATCGGAAGTCTCAACATCTGTGAACCGCCTAAAGTTCAATAGATGAGGAAACAACTAAAGAATCAACAACAAAGTTTAAATCATACAGTTTGGGAATGTAAGTACCATATTGTCTGGATACCAAAGTACCGCAAGCAGAGTCTTTATAAGGGATTACGAGAATACGTAGGGCCATTATTAATAGATTTGGCAAGACAACTGGAATGTAAAATAGAGGAGGGGCACTTGATGGTCGATCACGTTCATATATTGATTTCCATTCCTCCGAAATACTCTGTTGCCCAAGTTATCGGATTTATGAAAGGGAAAAGTGCCATTTCAATTGCTCGAAATTACATGGGAAGAAAGAAGAATTTTACTGGTCAGAAATTCTGGGCAAGAGGTTATCATGTATCCACAGTTGGAAAGGATGAAGAAGTCATAAGGAATTACATTCGACATCAAGAAGATGAAGATCGTCGAATAGAACAGCTAGAGTTGTATTGATAGCGCGCTACTTTGAGTGGCAAAATTATTAACCCGCTTCGAGAGGTTCATAAAATCAGGTCTCCGGCTTTGCCGGAGGTGTTTGACTTTTGTTTGGAGTAAGGGATATCGATCTCTCGATAGCACTAAAGTCTAATGCCAAAATGAGCAAAAGAATGGTGTACCGTGTGATTGAATAAAATTTCAGCTAATTTTCCCTTTAGGACTTTAGACAGATATGAGTTGGAAGTTTATGGATAAGTCAGGGCGGAGTAAAAAATCGCTCTGGATAAACTTATCGCTGCCGATAGAAAATAGCGCATTGTAATTCAAAATACGGTTCGTGCTTAAGTTTTTTCAAGCATTGCACCGATACTGTCCGGACAAATAACAGTCAAAATATTTTTGGTAAGGATATCAAATATTTGCCTTCATTCTCTAGCGGAGAGAGTTGTCGTGTACCGTAAAAAATATGTGACATTACAGTCCTAATCCATGTTAGTGCTTTTATTGCAAATACTTAATGCAACTGGTCAAATGAGTATAGGTGCTTTGAATATGAAACAAGTTAAACCGGTCAGCACTGATTGTCTTTATGATGTTCTTTGAACCGAGAAAAATTAGTCTAGAATAGATTGCAATCTGCAAAAATCTTGTGGAATATAGCTAGTAAAAGACTCATAATGAACTATGAGTGATGCTACAAAATTAAATGCTTTATTTTCTTCAATGGGGGACGAAATTCGCGGTGCTTGGGAAGAACTGTTTTTTAAAGAAACTGCTTTCGCTGAAATTGCGTTCAAAGCACTAGAAAGGTATAAGCTTCATCTTAGCCTAGATATCGACAGCTTATCAGATTGGATTTTCGCAAATGACCAATTACCCAAACAACAAAATATAGATTCAGTTTTTGGAGATCTAAGTTTTACCGTGTATGAGTGCAAAGGTTTTTATGTGGAGCTTTTGTTTTGGATGGATGGGACCACAGCGATCCATCAGCACGCATTTAGTGGCGCGTTTTCAGTTATTTGTGGATCGAGTATTCACTCGTGTTACGAGTTTGCAGAGCAAAAAGAAATCAATGAATCATTGTTATTTGGTGACGTTAATTTTAAATCAATAGAGCAACTTAACCAAGGTGATGTCCGTAAAATTCATTCTGGTTCTCAGATGGCGCACTCATTATTCCATTTAAACAGACCTAGTATATCGATTGTTGTTCGAACTTATAAGGATTCTTCAGTTGAGCGTCAATACAGTTACCTCAAACCTTTTATAGCGTTTGATCCTTTTGTTAAAAATGAACGATTAACTTGTCAGGACAGGCTGATAAATACTCTTTATGAGATTGATAAAAGTTTGTTCACCCGTCGATTTAAGTCGGTACTGTCAAATCTAGATCTGTATTCATATATAATGTTGATAGTAAAAAATGTCAGGCTGCTGGTTAATACGGGACAACTTCAAGTGGTAATAGCAGACTGCTATTCGCGATATCCTGAAGTTGCTCCTATGCTAAAATCCACGGTAGACGCAATTGCCAGAAACAAAGCAATATTAATCTGGCGTCAAAAAATCAAGCAACCTGAATTAAGGTTTTTTTTAGCAGTGTTGCTAAATGCACCCGATAAGAAAACGGCATACCAGCTGATAGAAAGTAGCTATAAAAATATAGATGTCGAGAGCCAAGTATGCGATTGGTTGCGTCTGTTAGTTAATAGTGGCGAGATAGAAGATAACAACCTTAGCGCAGAAAGTTTTCCATTTATCCGCTGTATTCTTAAAGGAATGACATTAGAAGAGACACTGGATGATTTGTGTGAAATTTATACTAAGGAAGAAATTTATCAAAATAGGGCAGTTTTTATAGATTTATATCACCACTTTATTAACGACTCAATAATAAGTGATATCTTAAGGTAAGCGAAAATATTGAAAAGTGTTAAATTATCATTTGTCCGATAAAATACAGTAACAGACAGGTAGCTATTTTTGCTTATTTGCTAAATTAACAGTAAAAGTAGCAGAATTGACAATGTGGCCAAAACACCGTATTTTCTAAGGTAGAACATCACTTTTAAAATAAACAATTGCTTTTTTAAAAAATTGTTTAGTGCTTTTCCTACACGATCAAAATTGGTGATGTCGTGATAGATTGATAATCGTTTTAGGGTCATTGAAAGGCGCTTACGTTTGTCAAAAGCCCATTCCTCATTCTTTCCATTTTTCTCGACAAAATGGAAAAATATTTGGGTTTGCCATTCCTTTTCTAAAGATTCTCTCCAGTGAAAAACTTCTTCGCCTCGATATAGTAAGAGGTCTCCTTTAGCCAAATTAATTTGTTTTCCTAAAGGGTCATCTGTAATAGTGGCAACTAGTATTGGCCATTTAGCCTCATCAGAATAATCTAGAGGCATGGTGCCGGATATTTCACAGGATGGTCGGTCGACATGACGCTCTAAATCTGCCCCTCGATAGTAAATGCGGGCGTAGGAGTATGTAGGTAATAGCTGTAAACCTGTATATTTCGAAAAGATGACAGATAAATAGTCCAAAATTAAATCTAATAGCGGTTCGCGGCTTATGAAATCAGCCTTTACCGACTTATCAGAAGATAGTGAACCGAACTTCTGCTTTATCCACAAATACTTAGAAATAGTATGAGTTAAATCTTTGGGTAGTACTTCTCTGACTACGAGGTATTTGTTTTGCTTAAAGTTGTGCACATCATTGCCCATAATTCGGCTTTCCTAGTTTATTTATTTAGTGGCCACTAACGACTAATTTGATGGCCGTTATATTATACGGATTGATGTGAATACGGGTTGATGTGACCAATAATGATAAGAGATAAAAGTATAAGTTTACTTATATCTTGAGTAATTTCAAGTGATCAATTTTGAAATTACTATACAATTATCAGACATTGAGCGAGTTTTGTACTCAAACGGTTATGCATTTTTGCGAGGGTTTTGCGATCAAGAATCGAGGACTGAGAGTATGTGGTGCATCGATGCAGCGACCAACAAGCCGCTAACGCCAAGTGGTTGCCTGAATACTTGATTGAAAAACTAAATTAAAAATAGTGTCAAATTCAATTGCTAAAACCCGTGACTGGGGGGCTTCAGTTAATTATTGTGTAATAATCTCATAAATGTTATATTCTCGTGGCTTGTGATAGTAGGTTTTAATTGGGAGGAGATGACATGAAAAAAGTTGAAAATAAAAATAAAAAACCTGTTATGAATTTAATTAAAGCACTGGTCGTAATGAGCGGAGCTTTAGGTGTTAATGCCTTTGCTGATATGGGGGAGTTATTCGATCCGCCGCCGCCGCCTTTAGATCCAAGGATTCCACATATTAGCCAACCCAGTGAATAGAAGTTGATTCTACTACCAAGAGCTAGTTACGTCTAGAAAACGGCCAGATAGTCACTGAACCTTATCCAAGCTTAGTTTAGCTAGCGTTCTATTTTAACACAAATAATGAAAATTCATCTTCTTAACTGGTTGTTTTTTCTCTGTATAAATTCAATATGCAGTGTGATGGCGGAAGAGTCAACTGCAGCTAGATATTCATTTTCTGCCTTAGATTTTTCTAATAATGCATCTAATTACAATGCGCTAGCTTTAACCCCTGAGGGTCACCTTTGGATAGCAACCAGCAACGGATTATTTAAGCACGATGGTTTTCAGATTGAAAAAATAGAAGTGGATACTGGTGATAGTAATGGCCGCTCACTCAATAAATCAATACATTCACTGACTCTCGATTCAAATAATAACCTTTGGGTTGGTTGCTACAACGGTGTTTTTGTTTATCAGCTAAAAAGCAATAGTATCACTTCCTATATTCACAGTGTGAGTAATCAAGGATCAATTCCTGACGATTCGACCTTAAGTATATTTAAAGACAACGAAGGTACTATTTGGCTTGGGATGTTAAGGGCTATCGCTAAATTTGATAGTGATAAAAAACGTTTTTCGAGTTTTTCGCCTTGGCCGAAAAATCCAAACTCTGATACCAATCGCATTGCGGCAAGGGATATTGCAGTCAATCAAATCGTACAGCAAGCCCCTGGTATTTATTGGCTTGCCACTACTCAGAGCGGACTCATTAGATTCGCAAGTGCCAAAAATGAAGCGCAGGTCTACCGAACTTTTAGCGACGAACCGCTCTATATAAAAAGTGTTAATTCGTTACTTAAATATAACCAAGAAAATTTGTTACTGGCCACTAACGAAGGATTGGTTCGATTTAGCTTGGTCAATAGAAGCTTTCATCGCTTTCCAGAGAACGAACCAATCAGTGAAAGGCTAACACAAGTCGTTCGCTCGCCCTCTGGAGATATATGGACTGGAGGTACGAACCTTTATCAGGTTACGCCAGATCTCAAAGTCGTTAAATATGATCAGTTTAAAGAGTTTGGTATTGATGAAAAAGGCGTTGACCTTGGGGCTTTGTATATTGATCCTGAAGAAACAATCTATGCGGCATTTGATTCAAAAGGTATCTATAGGGCAAGCCCCTTTACTTCAAAAATAAAAAGGCTGAGTAGCTTCCAAGGAACTGATAATAATGTGACGAGTTTGATGGAAGACAGTGACAAAAATGTGTGGATTGGTTTTTCTACAGGACTAGCAAAGGCGACTAAACAAAATAACGGTTTTAAATATCATTCATTTAATCAGTCAAGTGGTCATGACTTTAACAATGTTAGCGATATTCATGAAGGAATAAATGGCACTGTATGGGTTGCAGGAGAAAGTAAAGTTACCTCAATCGATACTAGTAATAGAACACGAGAATATTATCTGCCTGATAATCTTCATGGCAGCACAATTCAGTCGATCGTGCAAGATTATTATGGAAATGTTTGGGTGTCTGTTAGTCACGCTGGAATTTTAAAGCTTGATAGAGATTTGCAGGTTTTTCAACCAGTTGAAGCAATAGAAGAGCAAGAACTTTCTATTTGGTCAAGGATTTGGCTTTCAATTTCACCCGATAGAAAAAAACTCCTCTTTATTAAAAGTACCAATGGATACGGTATAATTGATATAAAGAAACAGGAGATATCTGTTGTTTATAAAACAACGGAATTGAAATTCCCCTATGAGAAAG
>CAZOBX010000022.1:33397-37708 GCA_964578045.1 uncultured Kangiella sp.
AAAGTCCATCCACTTCAAGATGCTAGCACTTGGCTTGTTAATCAAAATGTTTTAAGCGAGCCAGTATATTCTTCTCATAATTCCAGCCACTTTTCGGTATTTAACTGGCGAGACTATCAATCGGAAAGTATTCAAACCGACATAACCAATGGCGTGATAGGTGTTATCAAGGATAAAAATAGGCGAGATGTTTTTTGGTTGACTTCGCCCGACAATCAAATTTACGAGTGGAGTCAGAAATTAGGTACTATAAATCGATATAGTACTTTAGATTTCAAGAGCGGGATTACGAAACATGCGGGAATAATGCTGAGTGATGCAACTCTGATTTGGCCGAGTGAAAATGGGGTGGCATGGTTGGATGTTGCTGCTTTGAGGAAAAATCCCTATTATCCGAAAACCATAATTAGTCAATTGAAAATTAATAACGAGTTACAAAACCTAAGCAAAAGTGATTTGGTCGGCTATGATAATGACGGTAATCAATTTATTAGTCTTTCCTATGACCAAAACTTTCTGGAGTTTGGATTTAGAAATACAAGTTTTGTCCAACCTGAAAAAAACCAGTACTCGTATAGGCTCGTAGGAGCTTTCGACAAGTGGGTTAAAAATAATCAAATCGATCGTAAAGCAGTATTTGTCAATTTACCGCCTGGTGACTACACATTTGAGGTACGTTCGTCTAATAATGATGAGGTCTGGAGCAGACAAGCCACTAAAGTAAAAATATTGATAAGCCCTCCTTGGTGGCGGTCTAACTTAGCTTTTGTACTCTATTTAATAATTATTTGCGCGCTGTTCTATGTAAGAGAGCTCAGAAAGAAGCAACAAACACTTAAATTAGAGCTTCGTGTCAACCAACGTACTGCAGAGCTACAAGTAAGTAAGGAATATGCTGAGCGGTTAATGGAAGAAAAAAGCCAATTAACTGAGAATATTTATCATCAAACTCGGACTCCTATACAAATGCTATTGGCAAATATGAGTGAACTAAAATCAGAAAAGGTTTCAATTTCTGATTATGTGGAACGGCAATCACAAAGTATTCGGCAATTAATTCGTTTAACCGATAGCGTTATGCTAAGTGAATCTAATGCAACCCCCAGCTTTAGTTCCCAAAATATCGATGGCGTATTAGTGCAACTAGTTGAACGATATGCTTTATTAGCACTAAACAGAAAATTCAAATTGGAGTGGAATATTGCACCAGACCTTATTCTTTGGATTGACATTCGAATGTTCGAAGATATCGTCGATAATTTGTTAAGTAACAGTTTTAAATATACGAAGCAAGGTTCTGTGAAATTATCGGCGTATAAAGAAGGGGATGAAGTCATTATTCTATGTGAGGATACGGGAATAGGGATCGCTAATTCGGAGATTGATAAAGTAATACAGAGAAATGTTAGAGGTGGAAATGCACGAGGCACAGAGGGGGCTGGTATTGGACTTTCAATCGTTGACATTTTTGTGGATAAACTATCAGGAAAAATGCAAATCACTAGTGAATTAGACGTAGGAACAAAAGCGAAAATAGCGTTTCAAGCTTTTAAAAATATGAAGCGGGAGCTATGTGAGGATAGATTTGAAAGTTTTCAAGATAATACTACTGATACGTGCATCAAGGCAGAAAGTGTTGATAATGAAAAACCTCAAATCCTGTTGGTTGAAGATAATAAAAAGCTAGCAAGCTACTATAAAAATATTTTGAGCGCTGAGTATAATGTGTCCGTGACTTTTTCTGCTGAGCTAGCAATTGAAATTGCAGTGAGAGAGATACCTGATATCATAATTACTGATGTAATGATGGGAGGATTAAATGGGTATGATTTAGTTAAAATGCTCCGTAGGAATGATATAACTAACCACATACCGATTTTAATGCTTACTGCTAAAGCTGATTTTAAAAGTAAATTGAGAGGTTATGAAGTTGGCGCTAACGATTATATCGTTAAGCCTGTTAAAGAGAATGAATTAGTCATAAGAGTCCAGAATCAGCTAGATCTAATTCGTTCTATTCAACAAAAATATAACACAAATCATGCAAAGATAAAAAAGGTAGGTGTTAGCGTAAATGATAGAGTACTTGATGCTTATGTTACCTATATCAGAGAAAATTATGCTGAAGTTGGTGTTAGGACTGCAGATATTGGTGAAAAGTTATTTGTCACTAAAAAGCAATTAGAACGAAAAATTAAACAATGCTTAGGCGTGACTCCCAATCAATATTTGATTAATTATCGATTAAAAAATTCCAAACAAATGCTTTCTGAAGGACATAAAGTTAAAGATGTCTATGAACGATGCGGTTTCTCTTCACATGCTTATTTCTCTAAAAAGTTTAAGGAAAAGTACACTTGTTCACCGTCTGAGTTTGCCAATAAAAATAGCTAGGAAATTGTATAATTTTCAAAATTAGCGGTATCACCTCACAAATAGTAAAGATATATGGAAATTCCTATGATACTTATAAAGTGCAATTTAAGGAACATAATCTACCCATCAATCGTTCAGTTAGAGTTTTGGTTGGCAATTAAGTGCTTTTAAGTCACACCCGATTAATTTGCAGGAACGGAGTGAGATATTAGGTGTTAAACGTCAACTATTTAGCGGTTGACCGTTTTCAGTTTCAGCCCGTTAATTCGTTTGCTTGTCCTCCTTTTCATCGATTCTTTCTTACAATAACTTTCAGCTTCAAATTCAAAAATGGTGGCGTGGTGTTCATCTCTTAGCTGACAAGAGCGAAAGGCTTGCGGTTTTCGGACTAGCAATTGGATGACATGACGGTAATCGACACATCGACCTCGAGAGTGTTTGGAACGGTATAAGTGACACGGCGAAGATCGATGGTGCAACTTGAGGTCACCTTCATGTAGTGCTCAACATAATCATGAGTTCGTCGTTTGGGCAAGGCCGTTAATGACTGTCGTTCGTCTTGCAATAATGCCTGACACGCCCGATTTTTCTTTTGCATCACTGTATCGATGAACGCCTGATACTTATCAACACCATTGAAATCAACACTGTCTCGTAGCAGCAATGCTGGCTCTAATCGGCGTTTAAAATGCCCATGAGGCGATTCAATCGCACCATTTTCGTGACATTTACCCGGCGTATTGCGCTTCGGCTTCATTTTGTAATGTTGACAAAGTTGCTCGTAACGAACGGTTAATTGTTCTTTTTCTGCTTGATTGTTAAACGCAGCGCTAAGACTGTCATTGCGATGCTCTTTTGGTGCGCCACCACTTAACCACAGGGCTGATTACAAACCAGTTGAAAATGCAGCAAAACTTTCGCCGCCCAAAATGACTTTAACAAACCCCCAACCGCTAAAAGCCAGGCGATAGTGATAAAGGAGATGAGAAAAGACTTCACCATTGAGCGTTATTTGCATTCGTTTAAGCACGGTAAAATCCGGGAGTCCTAATTGACCAGGATGCTTCTGTTGCCTAAACATCACCTTTTTTGCTGGACCATGAATGTAGTCAATTCAATTCAAAATGTTTTTAATTTGTCACTGTTCAATAAATTCATTGAGTTTTCATCGAGATAAAAAGGCACAATAAGTTGCTTAAATAATGCTCAGCATCAGTATTTGAAATTGCTGACTGTAGGAAATCTTGTTGCTTTAGTTAGATAAAAGAATCAATTTTCAACTCTCTGAAATATATGAATATTATGGCCTTTTTATAGTTTTCATACAGCAGAATGTCTCAAATGTGATAGCTGTTTGTCGCAATTATTATAACTGTTTTTATGTAAATGAATTAAGGTGCGTCCTCTCGAAATAGTAGTGAGATTGCTGCTGTTTCAAAGTGTAATTATTTGGTTTTTTAAAATGGCTAATAAATTAAAGGTGTAAAAAGGGAAGTCTCATATCGTAAATGAAGTTAAAAATACTTCGCATAAGGATTTGATAATAAAAAATATAATTGAGGACTTCATAGGGTGGGAGAGCTAAATACTAGTGCACATTTTGCGCTTACATTAAGTCAGCAAGATATTTATTTTGATCAAATTAAGCATCCTAATAGTCCACTATACAATATTGGTGGCTATATCCGTTTGGGTAAAATTGATGAGAAAAAAATAGTAGCAGCCCATGAAACATTAGTTGAATCTCAAGATGTCTTTGGTATTCGCATTGTTAAAAATGCTGAAAGCATTGTTCAATATATAAGCGATAAGAGATCTACCAGACTACCAATTGTTGACTTTTCCACACACGATTCTCCTGTTTTTGCCGCTGAGACGTGGCTAACAGAGCTGTTTGAAACGCCAATCAATACTGAAAATAATGAACTCTTTAAG
>CAZOBX010000023.1:0-14124 GCA_964578045.1 uncultured Kangiella sp.
CTACAAGTCATCCGCAACTGCGGGCGTTGATGATTGACCATTATTGAGAATTTTAACTCTTAAATTTAGAATACTCTACTGTCAGCTTTTGGCTGCGAATTCAATCAGTCAGTGCCTTTAGGAAAGTACTGGTTTAATAACCGATACTACAACTTTTATTTTGATTTTTAAATTTACTATCTCAATTTTTTGAGAGTATTATCTATAGCTTTTTTCCATTGAACTTCGGTGATTTCCACAAATGACTTTGGTCCTCTAGATGCACTCCATAAAATTACATCTGGGTTTAATTCACGATAAATCTGCAGACTTTCGATCAATGACTCAGAGCTACCACCAGCGCTTGAAATAACCAAAGTATGCCATTGCCTATTAGACTGGAATAACGTGTCTCCGGTAAATAGATAAGTGTGTCCGAATGGAGAGTTATACAAAAATGAAATACTTCCATTGGTGTGTCCTGGAGTACAAATTATCTTGATGTTAGAAAGATGCGTAATGTTCTCTGAGAAGATGATATCTACCTCACATGACAGTGAAATCTCTTTTTTCTCATTTTTGTGGCAACATAATTCCGAATTGAATTGTTGTTTGATGATTGCTAAGGATGCTCCTGTTTCGTGGCGATGACTGAGATAATGATATTTAATGCCGCCCATCTCAGCTATATGATTGATTTCGTCATTATGCCCCGTATTATATATCAGAACATTGCCTTCAAGGCATTGCAAAAAGTACGCATGTGCATGGAGCACTCCAAAAGGCGATTCTAATTTAGTCTGCCACAAGTCTTCGTATATCTGTTTCATAGTTTATTCCTTCGGATAAAGATCTAAATTAAAACTTACTTGAATGTAACCCTCCTTTATTTCTGTTTGTGACGAGATTTTCAGATCTCTATCGAGAGGGCCATTTAAATTATTGCCAGCTACATCTTCCAGGGTCGCATCTATTTGAACCGAGTATGCGCCTCTCCCCCATGGGATAATGGGGTTGAACAGCCACAAACTTTCTGCTTGAGCCAACGTGATAGTACCGTCCACATCCTGTCCGTCGGCGTTTCGAATTCGAATCAATTGCTTGAGCAATGCATGGTCGTATGGCCGTAATAATTCTATGCTCAACTTCTCAAGTGATAGCGGTAATGGTGGATGAAGTTTCCATTGTTTAGGGTCTGCTGCAGTGCGAATGGGGTTTGTTACTTTGAATGTTTTCTCAAAGTTCTGTTTTAATTTATTACCTTCAGCATCAAGCCAATTTCGATTTATAACCAATTTGTAATATTGACCCTCTTGTAAAGCCGACCCCAACCTTAGGTTTTGACTTACCCCTCGTTTGATTCGTCCAGGTTCAAAGGGCAATGTCAGTCTTTTTTGATCAGGACTCCAAAGCTCTTGCTTATATTGTAAAAAAACTTTTTTGACTTCATTACCTTGGTCATCAAGCAGTTTAATATATTTTAAAGCGGCCCCTCGTTGCATTGGGTTAGAGAAATAGATATAAAATCGTAATAAATTTTCTGGGAGCTGCTCTCCACTAGGATAAATTTGCGTTACCACTGTTTCTGATAGGTTTGCTATTTTTGGTATAGAAAATGTCTTATCAAAAAATCGATTTTTTGATTGTGGAAGTGGTATCTTGAACAGGGAACTATTTTCCATCGATTTAATAGTCGTCATGTCTACCTTCACTCGATAGGAAATACCATTTGAGAACGGAAAGTCAGGCTGAAATTCAATGACATCTGCCGATAGCGTGTAGGTTCCCTGGATAGGCATCGTTTGCGCACAGCAATTAGCGTTGTCTAAATAAACTTTAAAGACTGAATTCCAATCAAATTTGGCTGACTGAGAACTCTGTGAACGATTAGGTATGATCAGCTTTACAGTTGCAGATTGGGTTGTCGGTGTAATTAAAGTAGGAGCGCCGATAACGGGAGCTCCAATTAAAAGACCAAGCGATACCATAATAACTAATAAACACTCATTACAATTATTTAAGCAAATAAATGGCATAGACTTCAAGCTCAATCCGCTGCGCCAGGGAAATCAGGTTCACCATAGGCCATGTCGATTTTCACTCCCAGGAAGGGCAAGTATCTTTGGTAATTAAGACTGCCGGTATAAGGATCACGGGTGAGCCCCACAAAGAGTATTGGTGTTTCCATTGGCATGCCTTCGAGCATTGGTTTGACTTTCATACTGTCCATATGAAGAGGAGTTCCAAACATGGGATAAGAAGAACCTTGAACGCCTTCTCTGTAGCTGACGTTAAATCCTTTACCATAGTCTTGCTTAGTCAGGCTCTTACCAGAAACAAGTTGTTCTATTGAAATAATTCTTGGCGCATGAGCCAGATCAGATATTACGACACTTTCGTGGTTTCCAGATTTTAGAATAAACATATCCAATGGTACACCTGGGCCTAATTCGGCAACAGTTCTTCCTTTTACATGTGCTCCATCTTTTAAATCTTCTAATGGGATAACAACTATCGGGGTGCAAGAATAACCGGCAATCATATAATCTATACCGTTTACCTGGGTCATTACCAGAGACCTGATTGGAGAGCGAGTTTCGAATGTATCGGTAACCACATGGTAGATTTCAATATTACTTGAACCGTATTTGCCGGTAAAAGGGAAAGGAATTCGTCTCAATGTTGAAGAGAATTCTTCATTAGATATTCCAGCAACGAAAAGCTCGCCTTTATAATATTCCATATCCATGATTGCCATCGTTTTCATCGAACGCTCTGCTTTTAGCTTCTGCTTTTCAGTTGGAGGTCCAAAAAAGCCTCGAACCTGAAAATTCTTCGTTCCATCTGGCACGTCACTGAGGGTTTGCCTCGTATACTTGAGCTGGTTCAATCGAATATTTTTAAGATTTCCCTGATGATCCAGTTTGATAATTGCAGGTTTTGCATCAAGCCCCTGACCTCGAGTAATTGAAAAATAGGTTTCCTGTGTTTGGGGGTGAACTGCAATGTCATTGATAGTTATTTGTCTGGCGGGAGCCCCCACTATTTGTGATATCCTCACATCGATATTATCGATATCGGCTGAATCCACTGACAACATTTCCGGCAATTTCATCAAGCTTCTTTCTTTTAAATCAAAAGCAAAGATCGCTCCCCCTGCCCAATCGCCTACAAATAAGGTTCCTTCAGGACTAAATTCCAAAGCCCCGGCTGATAAAACTTTTGTCTCGTTATATATTAATACTGCGGTTTTCGCCTGTAAATTCTTGGAGCAAATAGCACACAGAAAAAACAAGATAATAAAGTCAATTTTGGTTTGTTTCATAAATACATACCTTTTGATACATGGTGTTTAATATAGAATTTTTCGATTTAGCTAGCTATTTTTTTATGTATAAGCATGCTCTGGTGCGATGGCTTTCGGGATAGTTGCCTGTATTGAGCTCTCAACCAGAAATGCTATATTTTTATTTTGTTTTTCATCGATAATCGTCCCCTGATTATCGAATGCCTCAGCTGCCTTGCCGATTGAGTTATGAATATCTACCTATATATCTTTCGATATTTGCTATAAACTGTCAATTAGGCACTTTTTAGTAACTACAGCATTGGCAAATAAATTAATGACAAAAATAAAACATATTTACTCGTGCAATATTGGAGAAACACTTGAGCTATTTTCTGGCAAATGGAAGCCAGAAATTTTATGGCACCTCAAAAATGAAAACACTCAATTTAATCGACTACTAAAGAGCATTGATGGCATTTCACAAAAGATGTTGACTCAACAACTTCGAGAGCTTGAGAGAGATGGCTTAATTGAAAGAACTCAGTACGAAGAGAAGGTTCTTCGAGTAGAATATAGCAGTACGTCTCTTGCTAAAAGTCTCACACCGGTTTTTTCTGTGCTAAAAGAATGGACAGAGGAAAATGGTAAATATGTAATTGACGCGAGACAGAAGTTTGATAATTTCTCTTAAATTTGGATTATAGAAAACTTGCTACAAAGGAAATGCTTGATGTGGAATTCTAGTGTAATATTTTTTCTGGTTTGCGTTATTAGTATCAGTGGATGTGGAGGCAGCGATAGCTCAACAGTATCAAATCCTACTTCTCCTCCGCCATTTAGCGGAACAATTTTCATCGCCCCTGAAATTATCACTTCGTCCGATTCAACTTCATATCTGAGTATTGTAGACATGGGGCAAGGTGATAGAACGATGTTCGACCGGCGTGTTGATGGCTTTGTTGAAGTGAATGCCTACCTGTTTCAAGCGACTTTCGACGATGGTCTCTCTGCGGAGGTTCAGGTCAATCCGGAATTCGGTTCTAGCTCACTCGCACTTATGGAGGCAGAAAAGTACGCTGAAGTCATTGGGCGGCTACCCACGGCGCTTCGCCTGGATGTAGAGACGGTTTGGATTCACAAAGGTACGCAACCTTTTGGTGGAGGAAACAACAATTTACTTATCCATGTTGGCCAAGCTGATCTTTATCTCGCCGATGGCATTCTTGAAGAAACGTTGGTCCACGAGGCCGCACATACATCGCTTGATAGTGCTCACGCTGCTGCTCCAGGCTGGCTAGAAGCTCAGTCGGCTGATAATAGTTTCATATCAACCTATGCGGCGGATTTTTCGAGTAGGGAAGATATTGCTGAAAGTTTTGTACCCTATTTAGCGGTCCGCTATCGGTCAGACCGAATCAGTGCAGAACTTAATGATGTTATTCTTCGGACCATACCCAACCGAATCTCTTATTTCGATAGTTTAGCTTTAGATATGTATCCAATTCGGTAAAAATCGTGAAACCAATAATATAAAGTCTTGTTAATAGAGAGAAGCAAGAGATATCAGCTTTTTCAAGCAGCAAGAATTCTTCCGATTAAAGAATTAAGGTGGTTATACTGTTAGATTCAACCTATACAGCTAATCCGATTGTTATAAAGCAATTTCGCTGCAGAAGTCCGCTTCAAACATCACTTTCCAATCTGTTTAGCTTTTTCTCTGATGAGTTCTATCGGCCCTTGACAGCATGAGCGAAGATATCACACAATTCATACATCCTTGATTCTAACCAGCCTTTCCGATGAAAAAAGTCCTTACCGGTTAACTCATCAATGCCACAAAGAAAGGAGCGTCTGAGAGCCTGCCCCGTGCCAAAAGTAGGTCCTATAGGGAAAACGTTTTGGGTACACAGCGATTTGTGCAGTGATAAAACCCGGGTGTTTCATTGTCGACGAGATCCCGTCTGGCGATCATTAGTTACTCTAATTGACACTGTATAAAGGAGATCTGCTAGGCCAGATCCGTACAAGCAGCCTTACTCGGTTAACATTTTGAAAATCTAATTCATTTGCCTATCGAGGCGATATCGGTTACTGTTTCAGCAGTTAATATCGATAAGATAAACAAAATACACTACTGCTTTAGACATTCTGCCAAATGTATCCTTTCAACCAGTCAACGAACATCAAAAAGCTTGCGAGAAGTCGAAAGCTTTGGATTTCGTTAATTTTTTGTTGGTTATTGGCAGGATACTTCGCAATTAATCACGAGCGTGAACACGTTCTGACGAGCGATTTCCATTGTGAATTTTGTCTTTCTAATTTTAACCACACGCCCATTATTGAGAGCAACGAGTTTGATTTCAACATTTCACTCAAACTAAATTTTTCGATCAATGAGCTGCAATCTATTCTTTTTACGAACAAGCCCCTCACCACGAGTAATCGCGGTCCTCCCAGAAGTTAACCAGTTACACCCAGTTGCTGGTGCGCATTATATACCGGGAAATTATTACAATGTCACACAAAACAATTAGCTCTTGTCGATCTGATCTGAAAAAGCACTATAGAATTAGACTGATCACTCTAAATTAATTGAAACCGTGTACCACCATTGGTTTATCTTGTTGACTTGTTGTAAGCAATTAACCGTTCTATCCAATTGATATTTTTGCGCTCAGCACTGGTGACTATCAGAACCATTAGAATACCTGGTTCTGCAATTTTACTAATCTGAGAGTACAAATTCGATGAAAAAACAAAAAATTAGGGCTTTGTTTGCCGCAGCTACGCTTGCGATTAACTCTATGGCTGTGTGGGGAGCGGAGCAGGATAAGGTAGATTCGTTGGAACAAATTAAAAACCAGTTGGAAAAAGCTAAACGTATTTACGATCAAAAACTTAAGCAGTTAGAACAACGCCTGGAACAAGCAGAACAAAGCAATGAAGAGACCCAAGAAGATCTCGATCAGCTTGCCGTCGAAGTCTCCCAACAAAGCAATCAAAAAGCCGCGAATACCTATAATCCCGGGATCGGCATGATCCTCAATGGGCGACTGCTCAGTGCATCCGACAACTTTGAATTTTCAATACCGGGTTTCTTTCCCAGCGAGGAAATCGGCCCGGGTGATCAGGGATTACAGCTGGGAGAATCGGAACTCAATATGAGCGCCAATGTAGACGACAAGTTTTACGCCAGTACCACTATCGCCTTTGGTGAAGAAACCGAAGTGGAAGAAGCCTACATTCAAACCTTGAACCTGGGCAATGGCTTAAATATCAAAGCCGGTCGATTCTTTTCTGGGATTGGTTATCTCGCCGACAAACATGCCCACACCGATGATTTTGCTAGTCGGCCGCTACCCTACGAGGCATTTCTTGGTGGTCAGTTTGGTGATGCGGGACTTCAGGCGACCTGGATAGCTCCTACCGAACTTTATTGGGAATCTGGCATTGAAATTTTTCGTGGCGAAAGCTTTCCCGCTGCGGGTGCTAGCAATTCCGGGCGAGGCGTGTGGACTGCTTTTACCCACATAGGCGGAGACATAGGTGACTCACACAGCTGGCGTGCTGGGTTGTCGCGACTCAAAGCCGATGTTGAAGGCCGGGAATCTGACGCAGGAGAAAATTTTAGCGGTGACAGCCAATTATGGGTCGCTGATTTTATTTATAAATGGGCACCTGCAGGTAATCGCGGCCAGCAGGAATTTAAACTCCTGGGCGAATACTTTTCGCGGGATGAGCAGGGACTGTTTAGCGACGCTAACCTGAGCGATGCCTATTTTGATGCCAGCACATCAGGTTGGTATCTGGAAGGTGTGTACCGCTTTGCGCGCCAATGGCGGGTGGGACTGCGGACTGCCAAACTCAGTGGCGACCAACTAAGATCGCTATTTGATGACAGTCTGCTTGATTCACAAGGCCATTCCCCTAAGCAAACTTCATTAATGCTGGACTGGAGCAATAGCGAGTTTAGCCGCATTCGTTTGCAGTTTGATAATAATGATTTAAACGGCGAACAGCAAAACGTGTGGATACTCCAATATATCGCCGCTTTTGGTGCTCACAGTGCTCACAGTTTTTAGGACAATCAAAATGAAACTTAGCTTCCGTAAATTCTCGATTATGGCTGGCATAGTCAGTTTGTTTTTGGCTTCTCAATCAGTCAATGCCGATATTAAAGCTTTCGCCTGTGAGCCAGAATGGCAATCTTTAGTGGTTGAACTCGGTGGTGACAAGGTGACGACTTTTTCGGCGACCACTGGCATGCAAGACCCACATCAGGTACAGGCTCGTCCGAGTTTAATCAGTAAAATGCGTGATGCCAATTTGCTAGTCTGCTCTGGTGCAGACCTGGAAATCGGCTGGCTCCCCTTGCTGCTGCGACGGGCGAGTAATTCTGCCATTCAAGTAAATAAGCCAGGCTATTTTATGGCGGCCGACCATGTACGTTTACTCGGGATACCAAAAAATATCGACCGAAGTCTGGGAGACATTCATGTAGCTGGTAATCCGCACGTGCAAACTAATCCAAAGAACATCGCATTGATAGCCAAAGCCTTGGTTAAACGGATGAAAATCATTGACCCGGCTAATGCTGATTTTTATCAAAAGCAAACGGACGATTTTCTTAACCGCTGGAAAGTTGCGGTTCGGCGCTGGAAACAAAAAGCCCGCGCCTTAAAAGGAACCAAAATTATCGTCCAGCACGCCAGTTGGGAGTATTTGAATGATTTTGCCAAGCTGGAACAAGTCGCGACAATCGAAGAGAAACCAGGTATACCCGCAACCAGCGGTCATTTGACATCGCTGTTAGCAAATCTCAAACAACAACCGGCCAAAATAATTATTCACGCAGCTTATCAAAATGGCCGGGCGTCACAATGGTTAGCCAAACGCAGCGGTATCACGGCTGTGACTTTACCGTTTACTGTCGGTGGTAGCGATACTGCATCGGACTTATTCAGCTTGTATGACGAAACCTTTCAAATATTAACTGAGGCTATCAAACGATGAACTGGCAAGCACTCGATCTTTCTATTCTAGGCCCAGCGTTTGTAGCTGGATTGTTAGTGCTATCGACCCATGTCCCGATGGGCCGCCTGGTGCTGAAACGCGGGATTATCTTTATCGATCTCGCGGTCGCTCAAATAGCGGGGATCGGCGTGATAGCCGCTGACACTTTTGGTTGGGACAAAAATCCCTGGCTAGTACAAATAGCTGCGGTGACCACCGCCATTATGGGCGCGTTCATTTTGCAGTGGACCGAAAAACATTTTGCCGAAATCCAGGAAGCACTTATCGGCGTGCTATTTGTTTTAGCGGCCACGCTATCCTTATTACTGCTGGCCAATAATCCGCATGGCGGCGAACATCTGAAGGATCTTTTAGTGGGCCAGATCCTGTGGGTGTCTTACGATCAATTAATCCCTCCAGCAATTATTTATGGCTGCCTGTTATTCGCCTGGTTCGGATTAAAAATAGGCGAAAAAATTCCTGGGGCTTTCTATCTGGTATTTGCAATCACCGTAACTGTTTCAGTACAGTTGGTAGGCGTTTATCTCGTATTTGCCAGCTTAATAATTCCGGCGTTAGCGACCCGAAATTTATTAGTTGATCGCCAACTAACCTTTGCCTTGATTTTAGGCGGTTTGTCCTATGCACTAGGACTTGCTGTATCTGCAGTTTTTGACCTACCATCCGGCGCAGTCATCGTTTGGAGTTTGGCGGTTGTTGGAACGATCGCGGCAGTATTGATTGATGGGAAAATTGGGAAATCAATAAAATGATGGCCGAGCTGGAGCCTGCCGTAACCTAAAACTTTATAAGTCTCCTAGACTGCGAAACTTATATGAAAGATAAATTCAACGAGAAATCGCTTAGTAACTAGAGCAATTTATTGCTTTCTGCACAATACTATTGGTAATTAGCTATATAACATTAATAAATTGTTATAATTACAAAAAAATGGACAGTATGGAGTATGGCTATTAAATGGAATAAGGAAGCCTCTTTAGAGGCTATTAGTATATCAATGCGGGATAAGCCATCGGTTACAATGATAGGACGGATTGTTAGACAGCTTGAAAATTGGACGTACTCGCACCCCTTTTGTTAAGAAAAAGGTAATTCTTTTGCGGTCAGCATCAAAATTTGGATTGACTGCCAGCAAACTTGATAAAATAGCAAACAATGACGACTGTTTACCCTGAAACCAATGCGATTAACAATTAAGTTTAATAATAAGATCTGGCGATTATTTCACTTATTAGTGTTTTTTTTATTGCTGTTTTTTGTGGTAGAAATATTCGAACTACGTGATAATTTGAGTATTAGTGGACTTAGAGATGTTATTCAGAAAAACCCTTTTTGGGGTTTACTGATATTTGTATTGCTTTTTGTTGTGGGTAATTTTATCCAAATCCCCGGTTTAGTTTTTTTAGCGGCAGCCGTGATGACTTTAGGTAAGACCTATGGCGGCATGGTGACTTACCTGGCTGCGATGATTTCCTGTACCGTTTCTTTTGTGGTGATCCGCTTTATTGGCGGCGATATGTTAAGAAACCTTAAATATCAGTGGTCGAGAAAAGTATTTGCAAAACTTGATCGACAACCGGTAAAAAACGTATTCATTCTGAGAAGTATTTTTCAAACCTTACCATTACTCAATTATGGCTTGGCTCTTTCCAGAGTGAGTTTTAACAATCATTTTATTGGAACAATGATTGCCTTACCTTTACCGCTTTTTCTCTACTGTCTATTTTTCGAATCAGTCGCACGATATTTTGAAATTTTGTAGGTAGGGGATATTTGGTCAAATTAAGTAATGTGGGTTTAGTGCACATCTACATAAACTGCCGTTGCAAAGCGGATATCCGGCGACCGTAGGCAGCGAATTTAATGTACCTGTAAGGCACAGTCTATCAATCTGCACTTTCAGACCTTGTCCTTTGATGTTTAGGTAATTTGTCGTTAAATTTTATCCAACTCAAGTCATCCTCTAACCATGAATGATGTGTAGGAGGGAACTCAAATATGATTTTTTCCTAACGTTCAATTTAAAAATCCAGGTGTAGTATCAATCTGAATATCTGCTTAGGCTACATCCTTCCAAAGGAAGCGGGAAATATCTTCTTCTAGCAAGCCTTCTTTTCTATCGCTTTCAAATCATTCCACACAGTATGTGATTGTTTTTGCGGTGAGACCAGAAAATACCAGCGATGATCGTTGCTGTTTTCACACGCCGTGTGAGAAACCGTAAAATATAGATGTTGCTTTTGCTTGGTTTTAAAAGGTTCGACCCAGTCGACGCCACCTTGATAGCTTCCACCTTTTCCAGCCACCGATAAGTTAACTATCACATCAGCTTCTTGCTGTTTAGAGACAGACTTGTAAAGACCGGCGAAATATTGAACGAGGTAAGTATTCATTTGCACTTGGTTTATATTGTTTTGTTTAATGTTCCACACAAAAACATAACTAAAAAAATCAGAAGTTTCTGGTTTGAACATGCCTGGAGAGAAAATTAATTCCTCAACACCTTGCATGTCCATTTCCGGGGCGAAACTTAACGGAAAGGGGAGCACTTCAGGGCGCCATCCTTGTGGAATGTTTTGGTAGCTGGCAAGTTCAATTGTTTCTTCTTTTGCTGAAAATGTCGCGTGAGAAAACAACAAACCGATCATTATGGCGAGTAATAAACTGTAAATGTTTTTCATATTTTACCTTTCTAGCAATTTACCAAAATAAGGTTTTTGATTCAAACTGCAGGGGCGATCCCTTGTGGTCGCCCGCTAATTCCAATGGCCCACTCTGAAGAATAGCGAACTATAGAGCTAAAGTGAATTATTCGTTGTGATGCTAAGCTTGGGTGTCGCAGTTACTGCGACACGTGGACCGCCTTGTTAGTAGATGAATTTACACAATCGACTTCTAAATTTAAGTTCTCTTCGATAAGTTTTTTTATCTGTTCTTCCAAATTCGAAAGCGCTCTTGTTTCAAATGTAGTTCGAAGATTTGCTTTATTATAAATATCCACGGAAATAGACTCTTCATCAGAAAATATTTTAAATTTCTTAATCTCATATACAAGAATATAGTCTGAGTTAAATAACCCTGTATAAAATATAAACTTTTCATTTTTTAGTATTATTAATGGACGGCGATAGACAACAAACAAGAGAAAAGTGGATGTTAAAAACATGGCAATCAATGAAATTACCTTCATTTGTGTTTCAAATTCACCAAGTAGTCCGTTATCTCTAAGTAGCAACCTCCAAAATATGAATCCTGCAAGCACGCCAAATGATAGCGACAGAGATAGTGCTTTTTTATAATTACTGAAAGAGCCAATGCTTCCGTCTCTATAAAGTTTCATTAATATTCCTTTGTCTACTAACATCGCCAACACAGGTCGAGTATTTTTTGTTGGTGCTTAGTTAACATTCAATGTTTTGGGTTATAACACTAAGCTTTGCACTTCATCTGATTGTTGCCATAACTAATGGTTGGCATCAGGAATATAAGTAGCAAGGTTAACCTGATTTTATTTATATGACTTAACGCCGAAATAACCGGTGCGTAGTTAATTGCTTGGTTATGTGCGGGCTTCATACTCATGTTTGATATCCGTTGCTAGTTCCCACGCCTGGTTTTGAAGCTCACTAAAGTTCTCATTTGTGCGATTTACCTTACTAAGGCAAATGTCATTAGAAGAGCCCATGCCTCCATAAGCGCTCAAGACCTTTTCAATACCGCTAAAATCAGATGCTATTAACCGGTTCTTTGCTTGCGACATCCAGTTCGACCAATGCTTCTGATCATCATCGTTCAGAATAAGGATTAGCTTATCGACGACTTCTATCAGTTTTTTAGTTTTTGGTCCCATGTTTCCCTAAATTAAAGCTTTAACTTTTCAGTCTAAATTTACGGCGAACTTCGTTAATTAACCTATGTCGCGAGCTTTTGCTTCGCTCATGCGGCGCAAAAAGAGAACTAGATAGATCTAACAAATTGACCGCGTTAGTTAATTCTGATTCTTCTGAACTATTTAGTTCCTCGCGTTCTAGAAATTTATTAATCACAAGTATCGCTAACTCTTTGGAAGCTATATCCTCCGGTAATCCTGATTTAGTACATAACCCATAGATACCATTAATAAAATGTCCCCATTCTTCTTCAACATGAGAATCAATTGAACCATTCACTTTCGGATCACTCGATATAAAGCCTTTCTCGGTTAAATAATTAATTTGTTTCTTATATCTTTTAGTAAAAACAGAATACGCATCTTTTTTATTATCCAATGCTTGCAGAAGCCCTAGCCAAGCAGCATAGCCTTTGGCAAAATACTCGACTGACTCTAATTCAGTGTGTTCACCAAAAAACGAATCACTCACAACATTCACTTCGAGCTTGTATGAACAACGCGGCGTAATACCTTGGCTCATAAAACCGTCAAATTCAGATTCAATTACTTTGGCAACATCTAATAATTGTTTCTTTGTATAAAAGTGTTTATTTAAATATTTAATTAGTTCCATTCTTCTCAAGTATTCCTCTTCAGAGAGCTAACGTCTAAATTTGTCCCTAACATTTATGCTTGGTGCTGATTATGCCACCAATAAGCGCATTCTTGTACCTGTACCTTTAAAACCGTAGCGCTCATAAAATCGCAATGTCCTTGGCCATTTTTCTGAGGGCGGTGTACCTACCTCTAACCTTGACCACCCAAATTCCTTTGCTTTCTTGATAGCTGAGTCTACTAACAACTTTCCAACGTTGCTAGAGCGATAGCCGGGATTAACATACAACTCAGATATTTCGCCAAACACTCCACCCGCATATATAGCTGCACATTCATGAAGCGTGATAACGCCAACCGTTATATCATTATGTTTGGCAAGGAATGCATATATCTTTGACGACTCCAGAAGTTTCAGAGTTATCGAAGGTAAATCCATCTCTTCAATTTCTTTCGATGCTTCAGGTTCCAATTCAAGTAATAATTTGGTTACTTGTACTGAAACATCTCTGAATTCGTTCGTACCTGCTTCAGTTATTTCAATATGTATCATGTACTTACTACTTTTCTTTGGTAGCCCCAAACTAATAATCGATAGGTGCTCAATTGAAGATATCATCTGTCACTTCTCTCGACCAAGAGACAAAGTGATGAAACAATACAAACAACTGAACTATGGACAACGATGTCATAGTTTTATCTTAAAGAGAAGTAAATTAAGTCATAGGAAGAGTACTAGATGTCCTGGTTAGTTATTGTCAGATTGTTTGTTCGATGTTAACCTCCACTTTATCGCTTGCGGAAGCGGTAAAAGGCGCTGAAAGAGCATTTCCAAAAATTACAGGCGTAAATAAAATCCGAATAAAAACTTAAGCTAAAAGAATTAACAACCACCTTCTTTAGTGAACTCTTCTTTCAATACGATTTTCGTTTCTATTTCCAATACATCCTCTCTCTCCCATAAAGCTTCGGCAAATTCTTTTATGGCAGAATTTTCTCTCACCAAAATCTCTAAGTCACTATTTCCAGTCATACTATAGCAAGAGATAACTATCTTATTCTTTTTAACAAAATCTAATATGTTTTTTCTATTTTTCGTTCCTGTTTTTACACCTATGATTGCGCCCAATTTGTCTTTATTTGAAAGATAACCTTGTTCAACCCTATACCCTGTGATAATTCCCAGGTCTTCCATCTTTTTTAAACGGGCTTGTACGGCGGTTCTTGAAAGGTGAATTTGTCTGCTTATAGAGGAAAGCGATTCTCTAGCATTTATTTTCAAAATATCTAAAATTTTTTGGTCAACGTCTGTAATATTAGACATAAAAGCCACAGT
>CAZOBX010000023.1:14134-21732 GCA_964578045.1 uncultured Kangiella sp.
ACAGTCACCTGATGATAAAAACTTCCTTACTATACAACAGTTTTGAAATTAGTGAAATTTACTAGTAAATACGTAACTTTGACTATGCATAGCTCTTATTTACATCAGTTTTACTATTAACTCCTTACCTATGTTAATGCTCTACTATATCAAGCAATACAACTAAAACTGAATACTGAAAAATCTAATTCGTAAGGTGCAATTATGTTGAATAGTATGAACGCTCAAGTTGTCGAAACTCAAGCCAGTCAAATTAGGGATTTACACTTGCTTGGATTAGGACAAGAAGATGTCTTAACCTTTTGGTTTGGCGAAGGAGATTGGCATACGCCCGATGTTATAAAACAAGCTTGTATTGATTCACTTTTGCAAGGAAATACATTTTATACACAAAACAGCGGTCTACCTGAATTAAGACTATCAATTTGTAACTATTTAAATCAATTGCATGGCAGCTCCCTACTACTAGAAAATATTACAGTAACTGCCTCAGGTATGCAGAGTATTATGCTTACTTTTCAAGCATTGGTAAGTAAAGGTGACAGAGTGGTAGTGGTTGAACCTTGCTGGCCCAATGTAACTTCTGCCAGTGAAATACTTGGAGCACAAGTAACTCCTTTTCCATTGCAGCATACTGATACGGGTTGGCAATTAGACATCAACAAGTTAGACGATTTCTTAAAGGATAACACTAAAGCTTTATTTATTAACTCCCCCTCAAATCCTACAGGTTGGGCGATGACCTCTGACGAATGGATGGCTGTTGTTAACCTGTGTCGCAAAAAAGACATTTGGTTAGTCGCCGATGAAGTCTATTCTCGCATGACCTTTAATGGAGAGTGTTCACCTTCTGTGCTTTCACACTGCCTAGATTCTGACAAAGTCATTGTGGTCAATAGTTTTTCAAAGGCGTGGGCGATGACAGGATGGCGTTTGGGATGGATAGTAGCCCCTAAGCTATTACAAAACCAATTAGCTAAACTAAGTGAATTTAATATCGCTGCGCCTCCTGCTTTTATCCAACATGCCGGAATAGCCGCATTGGAAAAAGGTGAGCAGCATATTACGAAACTGAACCAACATCTACATAAAAACAGGAATTTGGCTTTCAATGCATTGAAAAGTTTTAAGCGCATAGAAAGTATTCAAAAGCCTAACGCCGCTTTCTATTTGTTTTTCAAAGTTTCAGGTGTCGTAGATAGTTTTGAGTTTGCCAAAGAACTATTACAAGAAACGGGCGTGGGGATAGCTCCTGGTAGCGCTTTTGGTGAATCTGGAAACGGCTTCATGCGCCTTTGTTTTGCTTCCAGTGAAGATAAACTCCAGCAAGCAATGAAACGCCTAGCAAAAGTATTGGATAAATAACAAGAGAATAAATTATGTTGAATAATAATATTGATTCCTATCTACCTGAAGATCATGCACAAGCTATTTTAATTGCAAGGATTTGGGACCCTAAAGTAAACGGTCCAGTAATCACTATGTTGAAAGACAAACAGCTAATTGATCTCAGTATCATCTCACGCACATCCAGTGACTTAATTGACAATGCCAATGAGCTGAAAGACGTTCTTGCAAACCACCCTGAAAAAATCGATGAATGTCGAGTTGTTGGTGAATTTGAACAAATTTTGAAGAATAGTATTGCCAATGAAACCGACATCAACGCCTGTTATTTTTTAGCACCCTGTGACCTACAAGCTGTCAAAGCATGTGGAGTAACATTTGTCGAAAGCATGTTAGAAAGAGTCATAGAAGGAGCCGCTTTAGGTGAATTAAAAAAAGCAAAGGAGTTACGACAAGAATTTACCCATCTTATTGGCGACCAGTTATCCAACATTGAGCCTGGCTCATTAGAAGCCGAAAAGCTTAAAAGCTCTTTAATCAGTAAAGGATTATGGTCCCAGTATCTAGAGGTTGGCATTGGTAGAGACGCAGAAGTATTTACTAAAAGTCAGCCGATGTCATCCATTGGTGTCGGTCAAGTGCTTGGTATTAATCCATTATCCAATTGGAATAATCCCGAACCTGAAGTTGTCCTGGTGGTCGATAATAAAGGTAATATTGCCGGAGCAACATTGGGCAATGATGTCAATTTAAGGGATTTTGAAGGTCGCTCCGCACTTTTACTCGGTAGAGCAAAAGATAACAATGGTTCAAGCGTTATCGGTCCATTTATCCGCTTAATTGATGATAATTTTAATTTAAGCGATATAAGCCAATTGGTAGTAAACCTACAAATCAAGGGATTGGATGGCTTCGAGCTTGAAGCGGTTAACAATATGCGAAAAATCAGCCGGAAACCTGAAGATTTAGTCAAACAAGTATTACATTGCCACCAATACCCTGACGGGTTTGTTTTATTTCTTGGGACCATGTTTGCTCCCACCAGAGACAGAGACCAAAAAAGTGAGGGATTTACCCATAGACCTGGCGACATAGTCAAAATATCCAATAATAAATTGGGGAAACTCGCCAACACTGTTGATTACTGTGACAAAATTCCTCCCTGGAAATTTGGTGTAAGAGCACTGTTTCAAAATTTGTCTGAAAGATAAAGCTCACTGCCTAATTGAATATTGATCGCACAACCCTAAATCTTGGAGATAAAAATGTCAGACAACGAGACTACATTTAGTTATACAGGGAGTCATTTTGAAGATAATATCGAAAAAGTAAATGAGTCCATAAACTCCGCCGAACAAGCCTTTGAGGTTTATAGCCGGCATAGCGACAGCAAAAGAGTGACTTTCCTAAGGCAAATTATTGAAGAGTTAATGTCTGTTCAAGAAGAAATAATTAAGACTGCAATGCAAGAAACGGGGTTACCGGAGCCAAGACTAATCAATGAATTGGATAGAACAACCAATCAATTAGAACAATTTTCCGCTCTATTAGATAAAGGAGATTGGGTTAAGGCAGTTATTGAATCACCAGAAGATGAAAGTGTGTCGGCTAATCAACCGGATCTCAGAATGATGCAAATACCTTTAGGTCCTGTTGCTGTCTTCGGTGCTTCAAATTTTCCTTTAGCTTTTTCCGTTGCAGGAGGAGATACCGCCTCAGCATTGGCTGCGGCGTGCACGGTAGTTTTCAAAGCACATCCTGGTCATCCAAGGACATCAAATGTAGTGGCTAACGCTATTGATAAAGCCTTAAAAAAATGTGAATTGCCTAGTGGAGTATTTTCAATTGTCCATAGTAGTTTACCTGAATTGAGTCAGATGTTGGTTCGTCACCCGCATATTAAAGCCGTAGGATTTACAGGTTCAACACATGTTGGCCGACAGCTATACAATGTTGCCTGTAGCCGAGATTGTCCGATTCCTTTTTTTGGTGAATTGGGTTCAAGTAATCCTGTGGTATTGATGCCAAACAAATTAAATGAAGATCATACTAATTTAGCACAAGGACTAATTGACTCATTTACTTTAGGTGTTGGCCAGTTCTGCACAAAACCAGGTCTGATTGTTGCAATTAAAGGAGAAGGGCTTGAACTATTTAAACAAGACTTACACAACTTAGTTGCAGAATGCAGTTCCAATGTCATGCTCACCCCAGGCATTAAAAACAACTATCTTCATGGTTTGAACAATGTAATGCAAAATCCAGGTATTTCTGTATTAGCTACCAAAGAATTCAAAGACGAAAGTTATGTACCTGTGACTATTTTCAAAGTTGAGGGGAGTGATTATTTAAACAATCCTAAACTAGAAGAAGAAGTGTTTGGTCCGGCAATAATCTTAATTGAATGTGATGATGTTGCCCAAGTAGAAAAAATCTCTCGTTCATTTTCAGGCCACCTTACAGCTACTATTCATCACAATGAGAATGATCAAAGTAAAATTTTCAATATACTCAATATATTGAAAAATAAGGTTGGTCGTATCATAAGCAACGGATGGCCTACAGGAGTTTTGGTCTCTGACGCTATGTGTCATGGGGGACCATATCCAGCGTCAACAGATTCTAGATTCACTTCAGTAGGTACAGGTGCTATAAAAAGGTTTACACGACCTCAATCATATCAAAATGTACCAGACGAACTATTACCTGTTCAATTGAGAAACAAGAATCCATCAAAGATCATTCGTAGGATTAATGGGCGATACACTAAAAAATCACTGCTTGAAAATCATTAAAAATCTCTGCTCCGACTACCTATCATGGCAGGCGGAATTACTGGTCAGCAAGGTACATCAGCTGATTTTGTTGCTGTGGATACTCAGCAAGATGCCAGGAAATTTAGATTTCGTTCAAGCAGTAGCTTTACCACTAGTCTCTATCACTGCATAGGCCTGTTAAGCTGACATCGAATGAAATGCATCACGATAGCCCTGTACTCTCGAGTGATAATCGATTTGTATTTTATCGAGAATATAGCGCTTCGAGTTGTGCAGTGGTGCAATATGAAATAGAAGTTAAGGCGGTAAAAATTATAGCATCCTGTGATAATCGATTAATTGCTACCAAAAAATCAAATCCTTCCTGGCTGCCAAAAGTATTTTATTTTAAGCAGGACAGGGTAGAGTATTGGCATCGATCGCAGTGATTTCTTGTAAGTCTATCTAAAAGGCCAATAATAGACTTACTAAATAATAGGCAGTTTAATTAGTCAGCTATGAAAAAAAAAATTTGAATTTCTTAACAACCTTGTTTAGTTGATGTGGAACGCATTGAATCTATCGACGCCAACGCTTTGCAATGCATAATAATCCGAACGCCAAATACCGAACGTTTTTAGGCTTAGCAATATTATTGTTATTGATAAAATCAAGAGTAGTATCCCAAGCAGGTGATACATAGCACGCTTAAATCGTATTTTTATTCTTTTAAAAAGTTTATCGTCGGAACTCGGTTTGGATGGAACATTTGGAAATGTTGTAATAATTGATATAAGCAATAGAGACCAAATCAAACCTAAAACACTAGGAATAAGAAAGACATCAGTATCACCAGCATTTCTAAAAATTAATGCATACCCAAACAAGCCAATGAATCCAACTCCCATAACATAAGCAATTGGCTTTACCCAGTAAATTCTTTTCGATAGTTCAATAAATATGTCGATCATTCTAATTTAGACCAGAGTTTTTAATTCGAAAAACGAAAAGTGTTTTCGAAATTGAGCTGAAAATTTTCGATAGGAATAGCTCGATTTCTGAAATTTTCAGCGATTATTGTTACTGAAAAAATTCCATCTGGAACGAGAATTGGTAGCCTTATATTTTCCGAGTTGTTCCTGACTATCATCTGCTCGTTTGTGGCAACATCTAGATACAGAGCCATCATAATTCATCCATACGATTAGATCCATATCTTCATCGCCAAATCCGTAACGAGTAGGTTCATTTTGAGTCTGTCTTACGTTTTAAATTCTATGAGTATGGAACGATTGCATTTACTGAGACGCTTCTTATTTATGCCCTCACTAGTAGGCTCTGTTTAATTACTTACGTTGAATACTGCGACGCCTGACACCACTTGCACATACGGAGTTACTATCCCCAATATAGTTTGGACTTCAACGGGAGGCACTGTTTTAATCAAAAGCTAAAGAATTATTTAGTCCTTCTTCAACTAAAAAGACATCACACTTTCCAGTCAGTACTTCATTAGTGCTATATTTAAACTCCAAAGCTCGTCTCATCACCCAGCCATCATTTGAATAAAATCGTTTTATTGCCGGGGTAAAACTGAGAGCTTTACCTAAATCATAATTAATATAGAGTTCTTCGCTTTGAATATTGTATATCCAATGCCCGTCATAAAATTTTACATCTCCAGAACCAGCGCCGAGGTCTCTGATCTCCATTTCAAAGGAACTATCATCCCAGAAGCGAAAAGTTATATCATTTTCAAAGTCACAATCATACGAAGTATACATATGTCCTAAAAGGTAATCAGCTTGCTTATTTTCCAGAGAAGCAACAGTTTCCGCTGGCGCATAATTCTTTTTATTATCGCCTACCAAATATATACCGTCTTCTTCAACAATAAAAATTCCGATGCTATTTTTTGTAAAAGAATGATTTTGATGACTGTATTCGATTAGCTTGATGTTCTCAACTAAATGTAAATCGATTAGTTTTTTTTGTATTTTTATAGCCAAGGAATAAGATTTATGACCAGGAGAATGTACAATAACACTATGTGTATATCTATGAACATCGTATTTTCTGTTAACTATAAGTTCAAATCCAGACATCTCAAACTCTTTTAATATTTTTGATAATTTCACCTCAGTGGTTTTCAAGGGGGTAATAATTAGTTTGGGTTTGCTAACACATCCCCCTAAACCTATAGCAACTAATATGCACACAAAAGAAAATCTAATCGTTTCATTTTTCATTATTCTAGCCTCTCCTAAACAAGGATCTGGCAAACATTGACCACAGGTCTACCTTTAACAAATTATGATGGCCCAATCCTACAGTATTTTATCGGTCCAAAACGTAGCTAATTTAATATGACTCTAGTTTCATTGAGCCCTTAGATCCGAAGTCTTGATATATAAATTGCCCGAAGTTATAGACATCGGACTACTTAATCAGACGAATGTTTAGTTAACATTTGATCAATCCAAATACTGAAAAATGAGACCCTTACGTAATTTTCGATTACACCGTATAAGCCTTCTTGACCATAGGCCGGAGCGGTATTTTGCCATGAACTAACACCTGCGAGATAGAGTTCTCCATCAACATGGATTAAGGCTGGCCCACCAGAATCACCAGGACCACTTATTCCCTCTAATTCAACTGACATTTCTCCTTGGTCGAAAATATATTTAATCCACTGTCCTTTCGCTTCTATAATCCTATTGTTTGCAGCCCTTTTTATTTGATCTGCTCCGACCACACCAACCCGACCATTACCAAAATCGCCTCTCCCAATAATAGTAACAATTTTGTTTTGCTCTTCGAAGCCCCGGTATAGCTTCACTGATTTTAAGCTCGTTGGTTTAGCGCTCAACTGAATTAATGCAATATCAAATGGGTAATTCCTCTCCTTCCACCTGGGATGTTGAATGATCTTTTTAATCGTTAAGACCTTACCATTAGCGAAAACTTTATCTCCCTTTACAAGTATATTTGCTACGTGGGAAGCAGTTAGAACCCAATCATCACTTATTAAAGTACCCATTCCGGTAACTCCTTCCCGGCCTATCCAATTTTCATTAAAATACACAGTAAAATTAAACTTACTGGCAAAAGACTGGTACTTTTCGTCCTGCACATCGTGCCTAATGATAATTGCATGTGAGTTAATTGAATTAATCAAAAGAACAATTAAGTATATCTTCTTCATATCTTTCCCATAATCCTTATTACTGGTGAGCGAGGCTCCAGTTTCACTAAAACAAGTCGATTACATATGTAATTCAAATAAGTATTACACATGTAATCCTTATCGACAAGCATAATCAATTTTTTTCTAGTTAAATAAGTCGCGTATGAAATAAAGATATTGCACTAATTTAGAAGATACTTTGTTTCCATATGAGACGTTCAGAGCAAATACTTTAACGTCTTAGTTTCGGACCTTACTGATCTTTGAGTTTGAATGCCTTGTGAATGGTCTTTTTTGTACGAATT
>CAZOBX010000023.1:21742-31424 GCA_964578045.1 uncultured Kangiella sp.
AATTTCAGGCGTACAATTTAAAGTGCCGTAGGGCAGTTCTTAAAGGAAACCGGACCAAATAATTTTTTTTCGTCCACCTTATTTAGTCGAAAGCAATTTGGTTTCTACCGTTATTTTTTGCCTGGTATAGCTTTTCATCTGCTCTGATCAGCATCGTCTGAATGCTGTCCTGATTACCAAATTCGAGAATTGAAATACCGATACTAATGCTGAAATTAAAAATCAGTGTATCTTTTATCATCGATGTTGCTGCTATTTTTTTTCTTATCCGTTCGGCGACCATTTTTGCGGCTTTCAGACCTTTGTCAGGTAAGATTATGGCAAATTCTTCTCCTCCCATTCGGCCCAATATATCGATGTCACGGATCAAATCACGGCATATTAAGGTTGTTTGTCTGATTGCTTTGTCTCCGATGTCATGGCCGTATTGATCATTGATCAACTTGAATTTATCGATATCTAACATGAGCACCGCCAAGGGTAATTTATTACGCTGACAGCGAGCTATCTCTCTCGAGCCAGACTCAGTGAAGAAACGTCGATTACTGATGCCGGTGAGTGGGTCGGTTTGTGCTAATTCCCGGAGTTGATTTTCGAGGTGTTTGTGTGCTGAAATATCAACATATGAGAGCATCAGTGCCGCTTTATCATCATAGCTGATCAATGTCGCAGACAGGACAATGTTAAATTGCTTACCGGTTGTCGAGCTCACTTCATACTCTGTGTTGGTCAAAACACCTTTTTCCAGAATCGTCTTTTTCATACTTTCATAACTTAGCTTGTCAACAAATTTATCTTTGGTTCCTAACCTGAGGCTAAAATTATTTTTGTCGAAATACTCTTTGGCACTTTGGTTTACGTAAAGCAAAAGGTCGTTCTCAACGGCTCTTATAATGATTGGAGAGGGTGATACGTCGAGCACCATTTGTATTTGTTGGTTACTCTTTTTCAGTTGATCCTCGGCTTTTTTTAATTCTGAAATGTCGGTCCATATACCGACGATATCACCAGAGTCTGAGCGTTTTTCTTTTCCGAAAACGTGGCGTCCGTCGTTGAGTGTTTCAACAAAATGGTGGTTTGGATTTTCGTGCCAGAGAAGCCGGTCTTCAATATAATTGTTAGTATTTTCACTGATGTGTTTGTCAGCGTATTCGGCTCGTTTTTCTAATATCTCTTTGTAGCTTACGCCGGGTTTTATCCACTCGCCAATTTCTTGATACATTTTTCTGTAAGGCTCATTGTGTAAAATTAGACGATCATTGGAGTCAAATAAAACGAACCCATCCGAAATATTATCTATCGCGTCGAACATTCGTTCTCGGCTAGTATCTGCAGCTAGCAAGGCGTTTCTTATGCGGCGTTCAAACATCGTTATGGCGATGGTTAACAACATAATTAAAACTACAAGAACGATCACCATCGTTGCCAAAGTAGCGTCGTGTGTTATAGCCAGCATAGGATCAATAGTTTCGATGGGAAAGAAATATACCGCAGCCATGCCAGTATAATGCATACCTGTGACCGCTCCACCCATCACCGAAATACTAGCTAGCTTGAATAATGAGTAGTGCAGGTGGGTCGAATAATACTCAGTGACCGATTTGAGTTTTAAAGAAATAAACGCTAATACTACCGCTACAATGATCGAAAGTGCAAAATAAAATGGTTCATACAGCATAGTCGCGTTCAAGCGCATCGCAGCCATACCGGTGTAGTGCATGGCACCGATACCGGCGCCAAATAATACGCTGCCCAAGGCGAGATTATTCCAGTTCAGCTTGGGTTTGCCAATGATAGATATCGCTAGAATGGAGGCGATAACCGCGGGCACCACCGAGAATAGCGTTATTGTTATATCGTAATTAATAGCCACTGGTAGTTGATAAGCCAGCATCGCGACAAAATGCATCGCCCAAATTCCGCACCCCATCACCAAACCGCCGCAACTCATCCAGATTAGTTTTCTGCGAGCATTATTTTCAATTTGATAAAGTGAGGCCATATTCCAGGCGGTATAGGCCGAAAGGCAAGCAATAAGATAAGATAGCAGGACCAGACTGTAATCGTATTGCGCAACAAAGGCCAGGGTGATCTCGTATTGCTGGTTTAAAAATTTAAGTCCGTGCATCGTATTATTCCATAGAAGCTTGACTGCAGCTTTTTTACATTGATTGCTGTTTAACCCTGATTTTATGTTTTTATCCTGTTAAGAATAGGTGTAACTTAAACAATTATCCAGTTCAGGTGGATGTGATAACCACACAAATCGATATTTATGTGCTCCACAGGAACTTTACTTGAACTTTTAGCCCATTAGACAAACACACGAAATTGCTAAGGCAAACCAAAAAGGTGTTAAATTTGACAGACTTCCAAAATTGACTAAAGAGATAAAAACAAATATTTATTCGAAAAACAAGATGGAATAAAAATCGGTAAATTAGCAAAAGAATTTTAGTTAACCTGAGGTTAGTCAAGTGAAGTGACTATACATAGAATAATAAACCAGCTAATAAATTGAATCGATTTTAATTCTAAGGTTATTATGGAAGGGAAGTGCACTAAGCCCCTAATAGGTTACAAAATGTCATGTCATTGTGGATCATTAGTCAGTTTTGAAGACTGCTGCGAGAAATTCATTCGTCGATCAGAAAGTCCAGAAACAGCTGAGCAATTAATGCGATCTCGCTTTTCTGCGTTCAAATTAGAAGAACATCAATATCTGATTGATAGCTGCCAATCGAAGTCCTCCCTCACAATCGATGATTTTGATGCCAATTTGAATTGGTTAGGATTAAAAATTATCTCTACCAGTCAAGGCCAGGTATCCGATGGCCTGGGATCAGTAGAGTTTGTCGCTTTTTACCAGCGCTCAAGCGGCGAAAATGACATCAACGTTGAGCAACTGCACGAAAAATCCTATTTTGAAAGAATCGACCACCACTGGGAGTATATTAACGGCGATCCGCTTCCAGACATAAAATTAGCTCGAAATGAGCCTTGCTTTTGCAATAGCGGCAAAAAATACAAGAAATGCCACGGTGTTTAGGCTTGTTTGGCTGATAAACCATAGGATCACGCTTATAGGGTTGTTATAATCGCGCATTGTAAAAAACAGTACGGAGACAGCCATCTTGTCTAAAACAGTTTTGTCTAATCTAGAAACCAATTTGCCATCAGACAATCTGAACCAAAAAGGTATCAGTGGTGCACCCCAGACTTTTCAGGGTCTGATCATGAAGCTACAAGAGTTTTGGTCTAACCACGGCTGCGTGATTATCCAACCACTGGACATTGAGGTTGGTGCTGGCACTTTTCACCCGGCAACTTTTTTAAGGTCAATTGGTCCCGAGCCCTGGAACGCAGCTTTTGTCCAACCATGCCGTCGCCCGACCGATGGTCGATACGGTGAAAACCCTAATCGTCTTCAGCATTATTATCAATACCAGGTGATACTTAAGCCATCGCCCAAAAATATTCAGCAGCTATATTTAGATTCTTTGACGATGTTAGGAATTGATCCTTTGGAGCACGATATTCGATTTGTAGAAGACAATTGGGAATCACCCACTTTAGGCGCGTGGGGATTAGGTTGGGAAATCTGGCTCAATGGCATGGAAGTCACTCAGTTTACCTATTTTCAACAGGTTGGTGGTTTAGAATGCAAACCGGTAACTGGCGAGTTAACTTACGGTCTTGAGCGAATAGCAATGTATTTGCAAGGTGTAGACAGTATTTTTGATCTGGTTTGGACTAAAGGACCACAAGGCATTGTGACCTATCGAGACGTTTTTCATCAAAATGAGGTAGAGCAATCAACTTATAACTTTGAACATGCTGATGTTAATTATTTGTTCAAGCATTTCGATTATTGCGAAACCCAAAGTCAGCAATTGATCGAAAAAGGATTACCTTTACCTGCCTATGAAATGGTGCTTAAAGCATCACATGCTTTTAATCTACTGGATGCGCGCCATGCAATTTCAGTCACCGAAAGACAGCGTTTTATTTTGAGAGTTCGCGCGTTATCCCGCGATGTGGCCAAAGCCTATTATGATTCACGTGAAGCATTAGGTTTTCCTATCTGTAAAAAGGAGAACTGCTAATGACTAATACTACTGAACAAAATACAAAACAAGATTTCTTATTTGAGTTAGGCTGTGAAGAACTTCCACCAAAAGCGTTAAGCAAATTAGCCTCATCGTTACATAACCATTTATTAACATCTTTTGAAAACTTGGAGTTAAGTTTTGATGATAGTGAATGGTTTGCGACACCACGACGATTAGCGGTTCGTTTTATTCGGTTAGACAGTGCCCAAAAAGATAAACAAGTGGAAAAGTTTGGACCCGCTGTAGCCGCGGCATTTGATAGTGAAGGCAATGCCAAACCGGCAGCAATCGGTTTTGCTAAATCCAACGGGGTTGAAGTCGCGGACCTATCTCGTAAGACAACAGATAAGGGTGAAAGACTTGCCTATATTGCTGACGTTAAAGGACAAAAAACCAGCGACTTAATCCAGGAATTATTACAAAAAGCCATCGCCCAATTGCCGGTTCCTAAGGCAATGCGGTGGGGAGATTTTAGCCATCAATTTAGTCGTCCTGTTCATTGGGTATTGGCAATTATGGGAGATGAAACTTTAGCTGTGGAGTTGTTTGATTTGAAAGCTGGCAATCAATCCTTTGGCCATCGATTTCATGCACCCGAAGCAATAACCATCTCCAACGCCAATGAATATGAAGAAAAACTCGCAGAGGCTAAGGTCATCGTTTGTTTTGAAGAAAGAAAAGCAAAAATTCGGATTCAGGTTGAACAGCTCGCAAAAAACTCAAACGCAAAAGCGGTCATCTCGGAAGATCTATTAGAAGAAGTCGCTGCATTGGTTGAATGGCCAATAGCCCTATTAGGTAATTTTGAACGGGAATTTTTACAGGTACCTGCAGAAGCGCTAATTTCCTCAATGGCTGTGCACCAAAAATATTTCCATTTGGTGAATGACAATGATGAGCTTTTACCACATTTTATTACCGTCTCGAATATCGAAAGCAAAAATCCTCAATCAGTCATTGATGGCAATGAAAAAGTAATACGGCCTCGCCTGGCTGATGCCAAGTTCTTTTATGATTCTGATTGCAACAAGAATTTAGAAAGTTATATCGAACGGTCAAAGACCATCGTTTTTCAAAATAAACTTGGTAGTCTTTATGATAAGTCGCAGCGAATTAAGTCCTTATCCGGGTTTATTGCAAAAGAACTCAGTGCTGATCAATCTTTGACAGATCGGGCAGCCGATCTTTGTAAATGTGATTTGATGACTGATATGGTCGGTGAGTTTAGTGATTTGCAGGGTATTATGGGTCGTTATTACGCCGATAAAGACAATGAAGTAAACGACGTTGCTGCAGCGATGGATGAAATTTATATGCCTCGATTTGCCGGTGATCAATTGCCCGGAACGATGACTGGTTTGATATTAGCAATAGCCGAAAGAATTGATACCTTAGTTGGCATATTTGGGATCGGACAGATACCAACCGGCGCTAAAGATCCTTTTGCGCTTCGTCGCGCTGCGTTAGGTGTTTTACGGTTGATTTCAGAAAAACAACTCAAATTGGATTTAGAATATTTGATTGATCGATCAATTGAGTCTTTTGCAGATGTTAGTATTGAAGCAAATACCAAAGCAGAGTTATTAAAGTTCTTTGCCGCTAGAAGCAATGCCATGTATCAGGATCTCGATTTCTCTTCTCAAGTAATCAAGTCAGTACAAGTTCTTAACATTACTCAACCTACCGATTTTGTTAATCGCATTAAAGCGGTTAAATCTTTTGATGCGCAAGCGGAGAGCGGTGATTTAGCTGAAGCCAATAAGCGAGTGAAGAATATTTTAGCAAAATCTGATTTTGATCCAGCTGAAACAACGATTGATCAAAGTTTATTTGAACAAGATGAGAAAGCGCTCTTTGAAACCATCGAACAAGTTAAGGATTTTGTTAAGGAACAAATTGATCACGCGCAATACGGCAACGCTTTAGAAAGGTTAGCCAGCCTGAAGGATGTGGTTAATCAATTTTTTGATAAGGTGATGATCAACGCGGATGATCCAGCGATCAGAAATAATCGCTTAGCCTTAATCAACGAATTAAGAAATTTGTTTATGGGGATTGCTGATATTTCCTTGTTACAAAAATAAATGGCTAAAACAGGCGATATGATAAAATAGTGAAGATGCTTGAAAATGACTGATAAACTAATCATTCTAGATAGGGATGGGGTTATCAACCTTGATTCCGATCACTATATAAAATCGCCGGATGAATGGATCCCTATCGAATCAAGTTTAAGAGCCATCGCTAAACTCAACCAAGCAGGTTATAAAGTTGCGGTAGCAACCAATCAATCGGGGATTGCTCGGGGAATGTTTGATACAGTTACTTTGGCAATGATGCACAAGAAAATGGAGATGGAATTAGCGAAAATCGGTGCGCATATTGATGCTTTAGAATATTGTCCGGATCATCCAGATAATCCCGGCCCGGATAGAAAACCCAATCCTGGAATGGTTAATAAATTATTGGTTTTATTTGGAGCTAAACCAGAAAATACCTGGTTTGTTGGTGATTCGATTTCTGATATTCAATGCGCTCTAAAATCTAAATGTAAACCTGCTTTGGTGTTATCGGGTAAAGGGGAGCGTACTCTAAAAAAAGACAACTTTCCTTCATCGACACCGGTATTCAACGATTTGCAGAGTTTTGTTAATTCTTTGTTAGAGACGGACTAATTTAAAATATTCGTACGCTATTGCTATAACTATTTGACCATATGTTTGTTTCCTTTTATCTTTCTAGTCTTTTAGTCATAAATACACTGTGCGAATCCTCTATATAATCAGCAAAAGGCTCACACATTTCAAAACCGAATCTTTTGTATAATTCTCTGGCAGGAATGAATATTTGCATCGATCCTGTTTCTAGGCTGATTTTAGAGTAACCTCTATTTTTTGACTCCATTAACAAATGGTTCATTAAATTTTTGGCAACGCCTTTTCTAAGCATCGCTTTTGAGGTTCTCATGGATTTTATTTCAGCATGATTTGAATCTATTTCTTTTAACGCTGCGCATCCTGCTAACTCATCTTCTATCCAAGCTGTCCAAAAAGTGATGTCAGCTGATTTAAGTTTTTGAATGTCTAAAGCATGAACACTTTCTGGCGGCGAGTGAGATAACATATCTTGATGATGCTCGCTTAGCAGCTTAGCTATTTCTTCGCCTTTGAGATCATCGATCTTAATTTTCACTGATATTTTCCAATTTGGATTTTTGATTTTCCTGATTAAAACACGTTATTAAACTAACTAGGTTACTAGTCAAATTATTTGGAATCGGAATTGTCAGATGATATTGAGCAATCTTCCAGCCATCTTCGGTTTTAATTAGTACTCCAGTACCACGAGTCTCGCCATACTTATCATTATCCAACATCTCATCAAACCAGGCTGTTTCACCTGAGTCTGAAAAATAAATGTGTCTGTTTCGAGCATGATAGGTCCAACCCACACCTGTATTAAAATATGGCAATGCGAAAACTTTGAATTCATTAATCGTCCAAATTTCTTCCGGATCAGTTCCGATAAACACCGCGCTTTCAGAAAACAAAGAAAAATAAGTTTTACCATCAGCAGAACTGGCTGATTGGTGTAGTTGGTCTAAAACGGTGTTGATGGGAGCGTTATCTGATTGGGCTGAAACTTCGATGCAGATAAGTAATAGTAAAAAAATTAAAATTTTCATTGAATTGGGTAGATAGAAATTAAGTGAATTATCGGCTTATTATTTTACCTGAATAAGCCAATAAATTTACCTCTCTATTTCAGGCTTTCGTAAAAGGCCGCTAAATTATCAATATCTTCATCGGTTAATCCTGCTGTCATTCCTGCCATCACTGGATCAGCACGAGTTTTATCTCGGAAAGCTTTTAGCTGCTTCACAGTATAAGCTGACTTTTGTCCTTTAAGATTTGGATACATTGGGATCATACTGATCCCATCTACTCCATGACATGCAGCACAAACGCCTGCTTTAGCTTTTCCTGCAGCAGCATCACCGGCAACCGCTGCTCCAGCGCTACAAAGTGAAATGATAACGCTCGAAACTAAAGCGACTTTCTTTAACATTTTGACTCTCCAATATTTTTAAATGAGGTATTTAATCAGGATATTCTAATATGATATCGGCTTTGACTAATATTTACACGTCCAGGTTAGCCACAGCCAACGCATTAGCTTCGATAAAGTTACGTCTTGGCTCCACATCATCTCCCATTAAGGTAGCAAATAATTGATCAGCAGCCACCGCATCTTCAATAGTCACTTGCAGCATTCTTCGAGCCGCAGGATCCATAGTTGTATCCCATAGTTGCTCTGGATTCATTTCTCCAAGACCTTTGTATCGCTGAATAGCAATACCGCGCTTGGATTGCTGCATTAACCAGTCTAATGCTTCCTTAAAGTTCGAAACGTCCTGTTGTCGTCCTCCTCGTTGTATGTAAGCGCCCACTTCTATTAAATCAGTTGTATTCTCACCTAATTTAACAATCTTTTTATATTCTCCTGAAGCAAAAAACGACTTGTCCAAAGTATAAGCTTTCTCGCTACCATGATGAATGACATTGATCCTTGGGTGATATTCGTTTCTTTCATCATCTTTAATCACTTCCACTTCAAAACGAGATGCCCCGATCTTGCCATCACCGGCTAGTGCCGAGTTGAGTTTTTCTGCCCACGCCTCGACTTTTGACGAATCTTTCAAATCTTCCACGGCCAATTTCTCTAAATCAACTAAAGTGTTTAGAATCCTCGAATCGTATAAACGAGATAAGCGAGCAATATCGGCTTGTACTTCTCTAAAGTCATTCACTAACTTTTCTAACGCAGTTCCCGATAAAGCAGGAGCGTCAGGATTTACATGCAAAGAAGCTTCATCTAATGCCATGCTGGTGAGGTATTCTGTTAAACTGGCGTCATCTTTTACATAGGTTTCTTGCTTGCCTTTTTTAACCTTATACAGAGGTGGTTGAGCGATGTAGATATAGCCTTTTTCTACTAACTCTAACATCTGACGATAAAAGAAAGTTAATAACAAGGTTCGGATATGAGCTCCATCCACATCCGCATCGGTCATTATAATGATGCGGTGATAACGGGTTTTTTCCACGTCAAACTCGTCTCGACCGATGCCGCAACCTAGCGCAGTGATCAATGTTCCTACTTCCTGAGATGACAGCATTTTGTCAAAACGGGCTTTTTCTACATTAAGGATTTTACCTTTTAATGGAAGGATTGCCTGATTTTTACGATTACGCCCCTGCTTAGCCGATCCGCCAGCAGAGTCCCCTTCCACAATATAGAGTTCAGATTGAGCCGGATCTTTTTCCTGACAATCCGCCAGTTTCCCAGGCAGACCTGCGATATCCAAGACCCCTTTACGACGAGTCATATCTCTCGCTTTACGAGCCGCTTCTCTGGCCCGGGCGGCATCTAACATCTTACCGACAATAATCTTTGCTTCAGAAGGGTTTTCTAACAGGTAATCTTGCAGATGACTGGCCATTTCTTTTTCGACGGCCGCCTTCACTTCTGATGAGACTAATTTATCTTTAGTTTGCGAAGAAAACTTG
>CAZOBX010000023.1:31434-36582 GCA_964578045.1 uncultured Kangiella sp.
CGGGTACTTTGACTGAAACAACTGCAGTCAATCCTTCTCTGGCATCATCACCGGTGGTTTGAGTTTTACCTTTCGCTTTACCGCCGACTTCTTTTTCCATGTAGTTATTTAAAGTTCTAGTTAACGCGCCGCGGAAACCAGCTAAATGGGTACCCCCATCGCGTTGAGGAATATTATTAGTGAAACAAAAAATATTTTCCTGGAAACCATCATTCCACTGCATTGCCACTTCAACATTGATGCCATCGTCGCGCTGAAAACTAAAGTAAAACATCTTATTGTTAATCGCTGTTTTCGAGCGATTCAAGTAATCAACAAAAGCTTCAATACCGCCTTCATATTGGAAATGATCTTCTTTACCGCTTCTTTCATCTTTTAGTCGGATACTCACGCCTGAATTAAGAAAGGATAATTCACGCAATCGTTTGGCTAAAATATCGTAATGAAAGTCGATATTGGTAAACACGGTTGGGCTTGGATGAAAACGTAACTCGGTGCCAGTTCGCTTGGTTTCACCTATCGCTGCTAACGGCGCTTGAGGCTCGCCCATTTTATAAAATTGCTCGTGAACTTTACCTTCTCTTCTGATGGTTATGGTTAGTTCATCGGACAAAGCATTAACTACAGAAATTCCTACACCATGTAATCCACCAGAGACTTTATAAGAGTTATCGTCAAATTTACCGCCGGCATGTAATACCGTCATGATTACTTCTGCAGCAGATACTCCTTCTCCTTCATGGATTCCTACCGGTATCCCCCGACCGTCATCGGTTACAGAAACGGAATTATCAGTATGGATGGTGACATTAATATCTGTACAATGCCCTGCCAAAGCTTCATCAATGGAGTTATCCACCACTTCAAAGACCATATGATGCAAACCAGTACCATCATCAGTATCGCCAATATACATACCCGGCCGCTTTCTTACAGCATCAAGACCTTTCAGTACTTTAATACTGGACGAATCATAGTTGCTCTGTCCGGTTTCTTTATTATCTGACATTATAAAATATTTTCCTTTTAGATCTTAATATAGACATAACTATCCAAGGGAATTGAATGTATCATTATCTATCGGCTTTCTAAACTTCTTTGATTTCACCATGTTCCACGTGAAACATCTTGACGTTATTATACCCTTTTATAAGGGTTTTGAGCATCTCTGCCTGTAAACAAGACAGGATAATTTGTACGTTTTGTTGTTTTCTTAACGCTTCTACTAAGGCCATTTGATTAGTATCATCCAACTCAGATGAAAAATCATCAACAATAAATAAACTGTCCTTTTGCGTCCTATCTTTAAGAATTTGTGTCTGAGCCAAATATAAACTGTTAACCAATAACTTTTTTTGCCCTCGAGATAACAAATCCTTTGCTAAATGTTTATCAACTTTAAATCTTAGGTCAGCTTTATGTGGACCGAATTGTGTTGTACCACTCGCAAAATCTTTCTCGATAGACTCTTTTAGTTTGTCCTGAAGACGTTCGGTATAACCGGAATAATAGGAAAAACTCAATTCATCAACATATTCAAAACCTATAGACGCTAATATCTTTTTTACTTCCGGTAATAATGACCGCGCTATCGATTGCCTATAAGAGTCAATTTTCAATGCGGCTTGTATATAATGTTCGTTCCAAGTATTCAGCTCTGAAGTATTCGCTCTAATTTTGTTTAAGCGTAAGTAACTATTTCTTTGTTTTAGAAGCCTTTGGAAGTTAAACCAATCTTGCTGGTAACTATGTTCCACGTGAAACAATAGCCAATCAAGGTATTTTCTACGTTCCGATGGCCCAGAATCAATTAGGTGATAAGATTCTGGACTTAAAACTTGTACCGGGTATAGCGATGCAACGATAGAAAGTGAACGGATAGCCTGATCGTCTAACTTAATTCGTCTAGATTTTTCGGCCTTATTGTAACTAACTCCAATCTTTGTAGAATCAGAAAACCGTCCAAACAAGGTGAAACTATCACAATCATGAGTAACCAGCAGCTGTTGCTTAGACGTTCTGAAAGAACGACCACTCACTAAATAGGTGAACGCTTCCAATAAACTACTTTTTCCAGCGGCATTATCACCGCTAATAATATTTAAATCCTTTGACAGTACAAGTTGAAACTCTGAAAGATTACGAAAACTATTAGCGTTAAACTCTTTTAGAAACATGAGATTTGGCTAGTGGTTCATAGAGCGACTTACCACTAGAGACGCATCGGCATGACAACATACAAACTATCGGAATCTTCTGAACTTTCTATTAACACACTACTGTTTGAATCCCCCAAATTAAATTTGACCGAGTCCGTTTTAATCGCATTTAGTGCATCAACAAGGTAACTGACGTTGAAACCAATTTCCATTTCTTCATCAGAATAATCAACATCCAATTCTATTTCAGCTTCTTCTTGTTCTGGATTATTAGCGTGTATGACCAATTTGCTGTCCTTAAGCATTAATCTCACTCCTCTGAACTTTTCATTACACAGAATAGAAGCTCTAGAAAACGCATCTTTAATCGAATCTCTACCACTTATCAATATACGTTCTGCATTTTTTGGTAGCACTTTTTCATAGTCTGGGAATCGACCATCAACCAGTTTTGAGGTAAATATAAATTCCCCGAGCGTTATTCGTATATGATTATTGTTGAGTTCTACGGTGCAGACCTCGTCAAAACTGGACAGCAGTTTGGAAGCTTCCATCACCCCCTTTCTCGGTACGATCGCTTGCACCAATTCATCGCTAACACTTTGATCTAAAACAAGTTTAGATAAAGCAAGTCGATGACCATCCGTCGCTACGGTTAACAATTTATCGTTTTCTAACTCAAACAGCATACCATTCAAATAATAACGGACATCCTGCTGTGCCATAGCAAACTGAGTCTTTTCTATCAACTTCTTTAAGGTTTGGCTAGCGATCTCAAATTTGGTAGTAAACAGACTATCTTCAATGTTAGGAAATTCCTGGGCAGCAATAGTAGACAAAGAAAACCTATTTCTACCAGACTTGATTCTTAAACGGTTTTCATCCAGTGAAAACTCTATTGGTTTTTCGCCTGACAAACTTCTGCATATATCTACCAGCTTTCGAGCCGGTACAGTTATATCCCCCTCTAAATATTCACCTTCGAGATTCAAATGAACTGACATTTCTATTTCTAGATCTGTCGCTGTAATCGCTAAAACGCCATTTTCCACTTTGAGAAGTAGATTAGCCAACACCGGTAGTGTCTGTCGTTTTTCTACGGCACCAGAAACCAACTGGAGCGGCGAAACAAGTTGACTCTGTTCGATGATAAATTTCATTAATATAAACTCCTTGAAGCCTCAAAATAGATGTTAACTCGATAATATCCTTAAAAGATTAGCATAATCTTCGTTAATATCCTGTATCTCTTCTTTTAGCTCTTTAATTTTACGGCAGGCGTGTAATACAGTGGTATGGTCTTTACCACCAAACGCTTCCCCAATCTCCGGTAGGCTGCGGCTAGTCAGCTCTTTAGCTAATGCCATAGCCATCTGACGCGGCCTGGCGATCGAACGATTTCTGCGTTTCGATAATAAATCTGAGACCTTTATTTTATAATACTCAGAAACCGTTTTTTGGATATTTTCTATTCTAACTTGTTTATCTTGCGCCGCAAGTAAGTCGCGCAAAGCGTCCCTGACAAAATCCACAGTAATGTCTTTACCTGTAAACTGAGCATTAGCTATCACCCGTTTTAGCGCCCCCTCAAGTTCTCTTACATTAGACCGGATGCGTTTAGCGATAAAAAAAGCAACGTCATCGGGTAGATTAATATTCGACTCTTGCGCCTTAGATAACAAAATAGCGACTCGAGTTTCAAGCTCCGGTGGTTCGATAAAAACAGTTAACCCCCAACCCATTCGAGATTTTAGCCTTTCTTCGACCCCATCTATTTCTTTAGGGTATCGATCACAGGTTAGTATAACTTGTTGATCTCCCTCAAGTAATGCGTTAAATGTATGAAAAAACTCTTCTTGTGAACGCTCTTTATTAGCAAAAAACTGAATATCATCAATCAGCAATGCGTCGACAGAACGATAGAATCGTTTAAATTTATCAATGGTATTGGTTTGTAACGCCTTTACCATGTCGGCAACAAATCGCTCGGAATGGAGATAAACCACTTTGCCCTCTGGTTTATTAGTTAAAATCTGATTACCGATCGCCTGCATTAAGTGGGTCTTACCTAGTCCAACACCACCATAGATAAATAACGGATTGTAAGCAGTACCTGGATTCATTGAAACCTGCTTGGCGGCCGCCAACGCCAGTTGATTACTTTTACCTTGAACAAAATTATCAAATACAAAATTGTGGTTCAAATTACCTTTTTTATGCTTTTCGACGAAATTTTTGCTGTTTGGTTTGTTAATTGGAATTGTCTGATTATGTTCAATGTTATTTACGCTGGTTTTACTTCCAGAGCTTTCATTTTCGAAGACAGCTTTCACCGAAATAATGTCAAACAAAATTTCTATGTTTTGATTGTCTTCATGATTAATGATTTCTCGAATTCGAGGCAAATATTTTTCTTTAACCCAATCCAAAACAAATCGATTAGGGGCTTGTAAGTAAAGCTTTTTATTATCACAGGATGCTTTAAGCGGACGGATCCAGGTACTAAATTCCGTAGGCGGAAGTTCATCTTGGAGATGTTTTTGACATTTAGTCCACATTGGCGAGATTAAGTTATAGTAATAATTATAACGACACAGGAAACGATAGTTTGTTTATATTTAATAATTGGCCTATCAGTACAGCGAACTGGCTGATGTTTTTATTTGTTTTTAACCTATTAAATTATTTTCTAAAACCTACCTTGTGCATGAACCCGCTAGTTTAGACCGAATGTAAAAAATGATCCACAGATTACGCAAATTATTTAGTCGTAATCATCAAATTTGTCTTAATTAGGTAAATAACCTTATCAATTAGATTAAGCTGTTTTAGTGGATTATTGATCGTATAAATTATATTAAATGGGTATAAATGTGTTGATAATAGGTAAATCACCAAAACTGCTATAGTTTTACAAGTTTATTAATAACTAGATCACTATTTATAAGCGCAATATAAACAACCTTATCATTACTGTAATATATTGATA
>CAZOBX010000024.1:0-35821 GCA_964578045.1 uncultured Kangiella sp.
ACTCACTTGTTGGTTGAACTCTGAACTAGTCAAAATCCCTGTGTCGAGGTACTAGTATATCTCATTTTGTAATCGAGTCTTCTGACTAAAACGACATTATTTAGAAATTTCCTAATCAGCAAAAAATTGGGAAGTATCTCGAGGTGAAAACACATTTAGCTTCGCCCGGCATATTACTTGTTCAGCTCGATATATTTGGCACTCAAATCCCGCTAAACCATTGTCTTCCTGATACAGTCTTTGCACTTTTATCTTTAAAACATCACCGAGTTCAAAAATAATAACCTCGGACTCATAACGACGACTACCTAATAAAAGGCCCACTTTGATTGGCTCATTGGTTAAGTTATCCTGTACTCCGGCGTGAACACTAATCGATTGCGCCATATATTCAATTCCAACCCAGGCCGGCACCCCTTTAGATTTGTTATCATAAAACATCGATTGTTCATTGATAATCACTTCACAAATAGCATGCTCTTCAGCGACTTCAAGTAACCTGGTCAACAAAATCATTGGCGCTGAATGAGGCATCAAATCCTCTAAATCAAATTGAGATACGTCAATAGTCATTGGACATTACCTATAATAACCGCAGCGTTGCTACCGCCAAAAGCAAAAGAATTACTGAGGAAATAATGTTGCTTTTGGCTCTTAAGTTCGCAACCCACAGAGACAAAATTAATCACTGGTAAAGCTGGGTCTATTGCGCCATCCCATAACTGTGGCGGTAATTTGGTGTTTTCATTATAACCCGACAAAGTGAGCCAGCAAAAAGCGATTTCATTGGCGCCAGCAGCGCCTAGAGTATGACCAATTTGTGCTTTGGTTGAGCTGCAAAGCACCTGTTCGCCAAATACACGATTAATCGCTTTGCTTTCCATTTCGTCATTTTTAGCGGTTGCTGTACCGTGTAGATTAATATAGTCAATTTCCTTCGGCTTGAGTCCAGCGTCAATCAGGGCAGCGCGAATAGCGGCTTCCGCGCCTTTTCCTTGCGGTTCCGGCGAAGAAATATGATAGGCGTCAGCCGAGCATCCGACGCCAAAAAGGGCAATTTCACTAGGCTCCCGCGTCATTAAAAATAGCGCGGCACCTTCACCAATGGTAATACCATTACGATTAAGGCTAAAGGGATTACAGATCTTATTGGAAATTGACTCCAATGCACTAAATCCATTTAAGGTTAATTGACATAAAGTATCAACCCCTCCAACAATCACCGCATCACATAATTCTTGTTCTAATAAGCGTCGCGCTGAGGCAAACGCTTTGGCACTGGAAGAACAAGCTGTAGTGATCGTATAAGCCAGATTTTCGAGTCCCAAGAATTCAGCCAGAAATTCCGCACAAGTGCCTATTTCTTGCTGTTTGTAATGGAAGTTTTTCGGTAATCCGCCCTTGTCGTCGACCACTTTTAGCGCCTGCTCGCCGGCAGAAATTCCTGAAGTACTGGAACCCAGGACTATCGCAACACGATTTTTACCATAACTTTTGATGGCCTTTTCTACCGACAACTGAATTTGTTCGTATGCTGCCAGTAGCAATTGATTGTTACGACAATCATAATCGGAAAAACATTGCGGAATTAGCGGTAATGTTGCAGATACCTGTCCCACAAAAACACTCTTTTCTGCCACTAAATCATGCCGTTTTACAATCCCCGCCTGGTTACCAAGGAATAAATTATCGGCTACTTCCTTTTTGTTATTGCCAAGAGCATTAATAATACCCATAACATTTAGATAATTCTTTGGTTTGGTCATAACTCACTGATTTCCAGAGTTTGTATATTTAATTCATAATTGTTTTTATGTTGTCGAAAAGACACATTACCCACCCATCGTTGCCTGTCGTTATATTGAATAGTGACTGACGGTTGTCTTTCGATGGTGAGTTGACGCTCATAGGGGCTTACCTTACTTTGGCTCAATTGTTGATCACCAGTTAAGCTGTTTTGGATAACGTCGAACGGCCAATAGATTAACTGAAAATCCGACAATAAAAATGCTGGATTAATCGGCATTTTTAATAGTGGACTCGGTTGAAAATCAATCACTTGATTATCGTAGCGTAAGGTAAATAGCGTTGCGCCAAATTCAGTCATGCCGACCATTACTAATCCTGTTTTGCTAATTTCTAACTGGGCGATAAAACTTTGTTCACGCCCTTGATAGTTAGCACTGACCTTTTGCAAAACAGAGATCTCCTGGTGCAGATCAGCGGTCGATAACTGCAATAGTGGTTTTACCTGAGAAGAAGCGACAAACTCGAAATGCTGACATCCTGTCAGTATAAACAAGAGCAAAAACACAAAACGGCGTTGCGGGATCAAATGCTGGTCATTGTTTAGGATATCTTTGTTCACTGAGACACCCTGCCAGACTTCTTAACCGAATAAACAAAAGGCGACAATAAAAATGCGGTACTTATTCCCACCAACATGGTTTGACCAAATGCACTGATCACTGGGGTTGCACTTAAGGCTAACAAACCAAAAGATAACAATGTCGTCAATGCAGATAATAAAATTGCTAGCATCGTTGCTGGCCGATGTTTTTCACCTTCTTCAAAAAACAGGGTGTAATCGATACCTATAGCCAGCACAATCATAAGAGCAAGAACATTAAATAAATTGAACAACTGTCCACTTAAACCAAACCAAGCCAAACTGGCTAAAGCCGCAACAACCGGAGGCATAATGATCACCCATGCTCGTCGCAAACTGTACCGCCAGCAAAGTAGCAAAAAGATTGCCGCATAAGAGGCAACAACTAAATAGGCCACTATAGTTCGATATCGTTCGAAAATATTTGAAACATCGCCTGCGATATCAATCAGACTAGCCTGAGACGTTGTTTGTTCTAATCGAGATAAAGCGTTTAAATCTTTTACTCCGGAAAGTAGAATAATAGAGGCAACACCTCTTGAAGTTTCTCCCAACCATAAATGCGACATGCCTTCACCGATTGAGGTTTTCTGCCATTCAGCAAATGTCAAAAAATCATTTCGGCTAGCGACAAATTCATCTATAACAGAATTGATACTATTGGCCGAAAATCCGAGTTCTACCATATATTGCTCAACTCGACCATTGTCGAAAAGTTGTTGTTTTAACAATTGGTAATTTATGGTTTGTTTATTTATAGATGGCAGAGTGGCAGATATTGACTGAAAGCCGTCGATTGCTTTTGTCTCTACCAATGTTTTTAATTGCTCGGTTAGGGCTTCTTCATTTTCCAGTAACGCCTGTAAATCATCACCTTCAATTAATAGAAACTGGCTGGCTCTCGCTTGCTGGGTCAAATTTTGGATGGCGACCTCATGGGCGACTATTTCAGGGTTCGCATGTTGCAACAAACGGATATCATCATTCGGTTTGAGTAATATTATTCCCACGCCTAAAACCATAAAAGTCATCGCTACAAGAAACATTCTGAATCTATTCCATCGTAGGTTTTGCCAATAATTCAAATATAACAATGCTGGCTTTAGTAACCACGGATGGTATTGGTTGGCCGATTTTTTTCCTAAAAAAGGAAACCAGCAAACCACTGTCGCATAAGCAGCGATTAGACCAACACTGGAAAAAACAGCCATTTGCTGCAACCCGGGAAAAGGAGCCATCAGCAATCCGAGATATCCTAGAATACTGGTAATCAAACCAAGAGTAATACCGGGCATGATACGTTTTAGACCCGCGCTGGGTGTCCAGTCTTTGCCACTCATGACGCGATCGGAAAAATAGTGAAAGGAATAGTCAATCGATACACCGATCAAGCTGGCGCCAAAGACTAAGGTCAGCATGTGTAATTTTTCGAAAATGAGCAAACTGACCGCTAATCCACTAATGATGCCACAGCCAATCGCCAGTAGACTCAAGGTTAAAGGAACTACCGAACGAAAACTAATGCCAATTAAAAAAATAATTCCAATAATTGATCCGACACCGATGGTCGATATTTCTTTTTCGGCCTGTACACGTGCGGCATGGGCATGTTTCACCATTCCCGTTGTAAAAATCTTTGCCGCGGGAAATTGAGCTAAAGTGGCTTTTTCTGCCGATTCGAACGCACCTAACAAACGTTCCTGATCTTCCTTAACGAATCCATTGAGTGAAGATAATCCTGCGATAAAAATATAATGAAATTTCTCATCCTTTACCACCAATAGATCGCCATCTAAACTTAAATCGCCAGCGAAGCGAGGTAGGCTGGTCATAAAGGAAGGGAATAGTAAAAGAGGATCACTCGCTAACAATTGAGAACTCGCTCCGCTTACGGGACTATAAACTTGTCTCAGCGCTTGTTCAATTAGTGCCTGACCATTTTGTTGGCGTAACAATTCAGATTGCGCGGTACTGAGTAAATGATAACGATAAGGAAAATAAGAAGATATTAAATTTTGTTGTTGAGACTGGTCAATTCGAAAGAAAAGGTGTTGAAAAACCTGGCTGCGAGACAATGTTTCATGGAAAACGACGGCTGCCTGTTTTGCCTGTTCAACGCTTCTGGCTCCTATCAGAAATAACGATTTTTTTCCGACCTTTTGAATAAAAGTATTGATTGCATTTGCTACCACTTCATCCTGTTCAGTGGCGGGTAATAGATCAAGCACGTTGCTTGAAAAGACTTGCGGACGTTGCAACTGTATGGATAACAACAAAACCAGAACAGCAATAATAGCAGACCAAACATAAGCTCGCATTTTTAACGTCCTTGGAAAAATTCTTTCTCAGCGGCAGTTAAAACAACGGGCTCGATTCTGGAATCAAAAAATTGAATATGATTCGAATCACCGTTAGCTTCCCAAGTAATGATTTCTTGCACCAATGTATCACCTTTAAGCAAAGCTTTTGTCATTACCTTTTTCAATAACTCTGATTTTGGTTGTAGTCCAATCAGCCAAAAGCCATCATTTTGCACAAAATACAAGGTGAAATGTTGCGACAATAGTTCTACGTCCCCCGTCAATAAAGCAAGAAAAACACTGGTTATTTTACCAACCTCCGGTGAACCGTCCGCGACAATTTTCCAATCTCCCGACCCACCTTTTTGTTCTACTTTGTTTTTGCTCAAACGCATATGTGAAGCAAAAGGGCTTTCAATACTCCAGTAGAGTCCCAGCTCTTCAGCATACAACATTTGTCCTTTGGATAATAAAGGACGGCGCAAAACCGCAATTTTTTTTAGTTGATTGAATTTTGCTCGCAAGATTTTATTTTTAGCTAAATTCGAAGCAACGTTTTTCAATTCCGGTAATATGATCGTGACAGGCTTAGTGCCAAAGATGGCATCGTATGAATTTTCTTCCCCAATAAGAGGTTTGATTTGCTCGGCTCCATAGGATTGAGCTGAGCCCATCACCAATAAACAAAACAACAGCACACGTCGAACAGTCCGCATCAGTCGATCCCCAACTTTTGTAATAGAACTTGCGGTGATGCTAGCAACATTTCCTGGCTATCTTCGGTTACTGCGACCTGCACCGTATACCCTTTACTTAAGCGTTGTTGATTAGCCGCATCGCTAATCACATAGTCAATCTTAAGGCGATTTTCATACTCAACCAGCGATGCCAGCACTTTGATCTGCTGACCGAATCGAGCTGGTTTAATAAAACGGACTCGCACATCAATCACCGGCCACATGTAACCCGAATCTCTCATTTGTGGATAGTTATAATCTATCTTGTCTAATAAAGCACAGCGAGCGATTTCAAAGTACTTTAAGTAATGCCCATGCCAAGCAACCGCCATCAAATCCACATCATGGAATGGAATTTTAACTTCGACTTCTGCCGTAACCAATGAAGATTTCATTTAATCATATAACTCCCAATGTTGAGCCTGGATCAGCGCCACCAAATTTCGTAATTCCCCTTCTAAAACTCGATCTTCCTGCAAGAATTCTGATTGCAAAAAAAGCTCGTCACAGGTATTGCGAATACTTTCGGTTAACTCACCTTTGTCTAATTCACCCTGGCGGCAACGGATTTCGACACCCTGACAAACTGCCATTAGACTAGCCGCGGCCACTTGTTCGGTAAGCTCCAATATACGCAAGCAATCTCTCGCGGCGATCGTACCCATACTGACTTTATCTTGATTGTGACATTCGGTTGAGCGAGAAAAAACACTTGCTGGCATGGTCAATTTTAATGCTTCTGCGGTCCAGGCCGATACGGCGATCTGTACAGCTTTAAAACCATGATTGACCATCACCCGACCGGGTTCACTACCGGACAAATTTGCCGGCAGACCATGGTTAAATTTGGTGTCCATTAGCAAAGCCATTTGCCGATCCATAAGGTCCGCTAAGTTGGCTACACAATTTTTCATTGAATCCATTACAAATGCGATATGTCCGCCATAAAAATGGCCTCCATGTAGAACATGCTCTCCATCTCCATCAATAATCGGATTATCATTGGCACTATTGAGTTCGTTTTCGATATCACGTTTCATCCAGGGTAATGCATCTCTGAGCACACCGATAATATGTGGTGCACATCGGATCGAATATCGATCTTGTAAACGGGAAGAGTTACGAGGCTGCTCATGGTGATTCAAGTCGCCACGGATCCAGGCCGCCACATCCTGTTGTCCTTTGTGTGGTTTTACGCTAAATAATTTTTCATCAAAATGCCCGCTATTTCCCATCAAGGCGATCGAAGCCAATGCGGTAATTCGAGTTGTTAGTCGAGACAAATACTCGGCTCTCGACCAGGCAAGCGATGCCAATGCGGTCATCACCGCTGTGCCGTTCATTATCGCCAAAGCTTCTTTTGGTAATAACCCCACAGGTTCAATTTCCAGTTGTTTTAAAACTTCGCTGGTGGGTTTGATTTCGCCTTTATAGCGCAATTCTCTTTCTCCTAGCATTGTAGCCGCAACGTAAGATAAAGGGGTCAAATCGCCACTGGCTCCAACTGAGCCTTCTTCCGGAATGAGGGGAGTCGCCCGATGATTAATCATAAGTTCCAGCTGCTGGAGTAATCGATATCGAACACCGGAATAACCTTTTGCCAAAGAGGCCAGACGAGTCGCCAGTACGGCTATTGCCTGAGGTTCATCGAGGTGACGGCCAAGACCGCAACCATGGAAACGGGTTAAATGGATGGGCAATTCGTCGACCAGATGCTGCGGGACTAATACGGTACAAGAATCACCGTAACCGGTGGTTACACCATATATGACACCGTCTTCTTTGAGCAATTTTTCCAGAAACTCTGCACCTCGACGGATCCGCGAGATATAATCTTCATGGTGATTTAATTGAACGGATTTATTTGCAAAAGCTATCGCAACGATATCTTCTATGGTTATTTCATTGTCACCAAATACTACTGACTGTTTCATTGTCACTTACTCTTTAGAGGATAATGGATGCACATCAGCGTGGCGCTGTACATTGTCACTGTTCCAAAAATCAAAAAAATTAAACCACTGAAAAGGATATTTCAGTGCATAATGTTGTAGTCGAAGCGCGTACCTTTCGATTACTTGTTGCAATACTTGCTGACGTTGTCTACGGGGTAAACAGATCCCCTCCTCAGCAAAAGATTCAAAATAAAGTTTATGTTTCCTTCCATCTTGCATACAAAACATCAGGTAAACCGGACATTCCATTAAACTTGCAATTATAAAGGGTCCTTGTGGAAACGGTGCTAGTTGACCCAAAAAATTCGCGTAACAAACCCGCCCTTCAACACTGGTGGATGTTCTATCTCCAACAATCACCAAAATTTCACCCCGGTCAACTTTATCTTTTAAACGCATTGCCATTTCGGGGCCAAGGCTGGAAATCTGAATTAAATTAACATCGTATTCCGGGTTGGTGCGTTTTAACTGCTCGCTAAACTGTTGCGCATTATCGCTAAAAACGATCGCATTAATCACCAAATCCGATTCGTACTTAGACAAAGCTCTCCCCAGTTCTAGATTACCTAAATGGGAACCAATAAATACTGCACCTTTTTGACTCGCAACCAGTTCATCAAACACTTGTCGTTGATCAAAGCTAACAGTTTCAGGTCTAATATCTCCCATCCAAGAGGAAAGTTTATCAATACCCGCTCGACCAAAACTCATAAAATGAGAAAAACTATCAAACAAACCTGGTTTTTTTTCAAGTGCCTGATTATCAAATTGATAGATTCGATTTAGAAATTGTTGAGAGTAACGCCTCGCTCGACTACCGGTTAAAAAGAAATAACCGATGACCGGATACAGAAAAAACCGGAAAACACTCGGCCCAAATAATCGATAAGCCTTTAATGTAAAAGTCAAACCTAAATGATTGCCCCTTTCTTGCTGTTTGGACCAATGCTCATTTTCACTTTGTTTTTGTTGTATGGCCAATCGCTGTTTAGCAAATAATTTCCGCCATAACAACCTGGGCGAACGCCATAACATGCCAAACAAGAGTCGAGTATGCATTTTGGAAATCGCGATATTATCTTGTAGCGCTCTAAAATGAGAGATCCCGTCAGCTGGATAAATCACTTTAGTCGGTAAGAATTCTACCGCAACGCCCTGCCAATAAAGTTTTACCATCATTTCCGTATCGAAATCCATGTGAGTGCCGATATGGGTTTTCTCCATCAACTCACAACAAGCCGCTAAAGGATAAAGACGAAAACCACACATTGAATCTTTGATTTGAAAGGAAAGTGTTTCAATCCAGACCCAAAAATGAGTAATATAACGCCCATATAGACGCGCCTTAGGAATCGATTCATCATATATGGGCAAACCAGAAATAAGAGATTCAGGAGATTGTTTACCGAGCCTGACTAATTTTTCAATATCACTAAAAGCATGCTGACCATCCGCATCAATTTGTAAGCCATGACTAAATCCCGACTCAAAAGCGATTTTGAAGCCGGTGGTAACCGCCACCCCTTTGCCTTGATTTTCCGGCAGCCTCGACAAGGTCACCTGTGGATAAAGCTGCACCAGTTGTTGCAGTTTTTCTTGTGTAGCTTGGTCACTACCGTCGTCGATAACAAAACATTTTAGACCCTGGTCTTGCACAGCCGCTACTACCGCGGCAATCGTTTCACCGTGATTATATATTGGTATTATGGCACAGGCAGAAAAATTCATGATTAACGGTCCAGCAAAATTCGACCGGAAGAATATTTTTGTTCGCCATCAAAATAACTGAAAGATACTTTTCTTTTTTCTGGGAAATAGGTCAAACTCAAATTGACAACCTTATTGGGTCTAATCATAGAATGAAACTTGACGTTTTCTAATCGAGTAAATAGACCGATCTGTGGAAAATACTGTCGGGCATAATATTCTGCCCAGTGAATTTGTACTACACCGGGCAATAACGGATATCCTTCAAAATGGCCAGCAAAATAGATAATTTCCTCTGGTATTTCTAATTCTAACTCCAGTTGATTTTCCGCAAGATTGTGACTGATGACAATAGGCTCCTTCACAAGGTAAGCTCCTTGATAAATAAATCCGTTAAATCCTGTTGGGTGGTTTTTCCTTGTTGATTATGTGGAAATTCATCGACATATCGCCATTTACGCGGCACTACCACTCTTTCATAATGGACAGACAATAATTGGCGTAGTCGTTGATTTACAACACGCCGACCATTTATTTTTAGAAATACTTCAGCTTGTTCAGTAAGGATCAGAACGCATCCAATTTGCTCTCTTTCACCACCAATAACAACCAATTTTGCATCCTGCACCCAATCCATTTTTTTTAATCGTTGTTCCATTTCTGACAAAGATAAACGTTTTTCCTCAATCTTCACGATTCGGTCAATTCGCCCTCGAGAGACAAAACGTCTGCTATCGAGAAGTTCAATTTTATCTCCCATAGCAAACCACTCGTCAGTATCCATATAGGGTGATTTGACCATCAATACTTTGTCTGTTTCTCGGCACTGAATATCCACGCCCTCAAAAAGCAGCCAACTTTGCGACGTATCATCAACGGTTTGTATCCGATATGCCACTCCCCCCGTCTCGGTGCTACCAAAGACTTCCATTGGCGCCTGTCCGAACTGTTGTTCAAAAAGCAACGCGGTTTGCCGAGATAATGGACCACCGGATGAAAATATTTTTTGGGTTGCTGATCTCAACCCTTCGACCTGAATCAGCTGTGTCATTCTTTTTAAATGGGCTGGACTAGATATCAAGACGGTATTGATATTTTGTTGATTGAATTTTTGAATACGGGCTAATAGTGCTTCAGGGTATTCAAAATGAAAACTAACAAAGGCTCTACCGGCGCATATTGGCCATAACAAGCGAAATAACAAACCGTAGATATGCTGATGAGAAACTGTCGATAAGATCACCGCATTGGTAAGTTGCTCTCCCCATAAATTCTCAAGATTTTTTATTTCAGCCGACAAATTAGCCAGATTTTTGCTGATTTTTTTGGGTTGCCCTGTTGATCCTGACGTAAAAAGTTCAACACAGGTTTTCTCGGTATCAAAAGCTGTGACTTCGAAATTAACCGGTTCTCGCTTATCAATGCTAATCGAGGGCAAATGAATTTCTTTTACGTTCGATAATTGTATGCTATCCGTTAACAGTCCGGAGAATTCTCCAGGTAGCTCGTCGATGGTTTTAGGTAAACCATTGGCGGGTAAAATGATTTTTTTCCCCGCCTGCAGCAAGGCAAAAAAACCAACCGTAAACCAATAAGTATCATTGCAAACAAGTACCCAAGCGGGCCCTTGTCCGAGCTTTCTAGAAGTTGCTGAGACCTGTTGAATAAACTCCTGCCAATCGACGGCTCGCTCTTCTCGGTAAGCGACTAATGTTGATAGGTCTCTTCGACCCAACAATTCTTGTAATGGAATATATTTGCTCATATACTGCCGCGCCGCCGGAGTATTGTCCGCACGCTATATTCAGAGACAAACAAAACGCCAATTAGCAAATAAGATAATAAACCATTATAAAAGGTCCATACTTCAAGGCTGGAATAAAGGGAGGTATAAAGCGCGATCGAACCATTAATAACAAAAAAAGCGCACCAAAGGTAAGTTACCTGACGAGTATAACGGATACCCGCGTTCGATAGATCGGGTTCAGTAATTCGAGCGATGCGCTCTATCATCGTTTGTGGTTGCCATAGAGAAAAACCGAAAACGATTAACAAGCTAAGGCTGACTAAACAGGGATAGAGTCTCAAAACAAGTGACGAGTTCGAAAAATAAACACTTAGCCCCACCAGACACCCAACGATCAGTATTGGCAAAAGTTGTGAAGATATTTGCAGGAATTGCTTACCTTGGGCAATAAAACGCAGCAACATCAAACCGACTAAGCCGAGTCCCATCATTTTAGGCTGCAAATAATTGAGGCCAAAATACACCGATACAGGGTAAATGATCACCAGTAACGAGACCAAAATATTTAGCAAGCGTTTCATTGTTTTCTCAAGAATTATGCAGCAATCAAACTGTGAACACTGTTAACAACATCTTCAACATTTCGCACTTGCTTAAATTCTTCAGGCTGTATTTTAGAACCGGTCAATTCCTGTAATTTAACCACAAGATCGACTGCATCAATGCTGTCTAAATCGAGATCTTCATACAACTTAGCCTGCATAGTGATGTCTTCGGCATCAATCTCAAATAATTCGACCAATACGTTTTTTATTTCGTTAAACACATCTTCTTTGTTTTGCATATTACTTTCCTACTTAGAACGATTTTCTTCAATAAATTTTGTTAAATTTGCGACTGAAGCAAAATGCTGCTTATTCGCATCTGAACTAGAGTCCATTTTTACCTGAAACTTTTTTTGCAACGCAACGCCCAGTTCCAAAGCGTCGATAGAATCTAAACCTAAACCTTCAACGAACAGCGGTTCGTTACTATCAATATCTTCGACATCCATATCCTCCAAATCTAAACAGTCAATAATCAATTGTTTTAGTTCTAACTCAAGTGTGCTCATATCGGAGTATTTCCTTTTCAAAATAATTTTCTAAATATCGGGTCAATTTTCTAACTGATAAACTCGGGGCATCAGCTTCATTAATGATTTTATTCAGTTTAATTTTATCGCCAACCACCAACCGCATATGAAATCGCCGGGATGGTATTTGGTACCATTTTTTGTCTTTAGTCAGAGTGCTTGGGCTACAAGTTATCGTAACTGGTATTACATCAATATTTCCTTCGACTGCCACTCGTGCCGGCGCCCGTAAAAATTTTAATTTTTTTCCCGGTGAAGTTCGAGTTCCCTCCGGAAAAATGACCAGTGAATGTCCTTGCTCGAGACATCTAACACTATCAGTAATCAATTGCTGAGGATCGTTAGAGTTATTCACATATCCTGCAGCAGATACCACACCGCGTAAGAAAAAATTCCTGAATAACGCTTGCTTTACAATACAATCGGCCCTTGGTATCACTGACAACAATAAAACAACATCCAGTAACGTCGGATGATTGGCTAGTAAAAGCTGTGAACCGCCGTGAGCTAAATTTTTTTCACCGACAATTTCGGTTGTCATTACCCCCAGTCGTTTCATCAGTGCAAGATGGAAACGAAAACTAAAATGAATAATATTTTGCGCTACAAGCTTGCGTTTATTTCTATCGGCATTGGTCCAACGAACAATTGGAAACAAAACCTGGCTGATGACCAATCCGCCTATACCGAATGCAACAAACGAAACTCCAGTTGCAAAAACTCGCCACACATAGTTAAGCGAATAATACAATTTAGCCAACATGGCGCTGGTAACTCCATGTCAAACGATGCGAATGAACTTCCATTCGACTATCCTGGCTTAAAAAATAGCGTAGAAAACTCAACGGGCGCGCTTGAGTAATCTCCTGCGTTTCAGTGGTTGCACTAAACCCTAAATTAAACTTTTTACCTCCGTGGCCTTCACCTAACAACAGCGCGAAGGCAAAATGATATTCTTGCTGATCACGGAATTTTGCAAAAACATCGGGTAATGGCATATCGCAACAGACCAATAATACTTGTGAGTGTTGTTTACTCTTAATATTCAGTGCGGCTTCAACCAGCGCTTGCTCAAAACTATCTGCACCTGCAGAAAGCACCGTTGAAACTGAAGTGTCTTGCCTGGATATCGAATAAAGACCGGAACCTGTATTAGGTACAGAAAGACTGAACCCCATTGGTGAAAGCGGTTCAGCGGCAACAATCGACTGGAGCAATTCAACAGTACGATGTAATTCACCGTGACGTGAACAAAAAACCGTCGCAATGGTTTGTCCTGGGTCAAGACAACCGTTGGCAACATATAGTGCCATTCGACTCAAAGGGCTTAGTCGACGGCGTAACATGGGAGCTACAAATTTTACATCCGGTACACCGCTGTCACCAATTAGACGTTCCCCATTCGCCCATTGCATCCATTGTTGCTGGTTTTCAACATCCGGAGCCCACGCACACCATTTTTCAATGGTCAATTCAATATTGTTTGGCATGTTAAAACTCACTAAGAATTCAAATAGTTACAGGTGATTTATTAACCAAGAGTAATGCAGTACATGCGAAACTTGTTTATTTAGACCTCCCCGACTCCTCTGGAGGCGCTATGTTACGTGAGTCCGAGCAAAAATTCAATGTTTGGAGCTCACTGTGGCATTAGTTAAATGATGCCTATAACAGCCAACAATATTCCTTACTTTATCTCATCATGTTCTTCAGTTAGGCTGGCAACCACGGCTGACCACTGATAATATGCCCGCTTGATCCTGAATTTGCGCTTAATCTCGATAATATCTGTAATAATAAATGAATAATAAAACCTTCTCTCATGTCAGAATTGCCCCTTTTGCTCTGCTCTTTGCCCTTTTTATACTATTGGTTTCTGGATGTTCCACTCGACAACTATTAGACCCCGAAGCAAGCATTGCCCGCCTGGTACAGGGCGGTAGTTTACAGAATGAGGTTGATCTGCTGGTAGAGCCGTTGATAGCAAGTCGAGACAACATTGGTGCAATTGTCGCAATTCTTGATGAAAATCAGCAGGTTTCAATATTTCCATACGGATATAGCAACGACCAACAGCAAACCGCCGTCAGCCAGGACACTCTATTCGGTATTGGCTCCACCACTAAATCGATGGTGGTGTCGTTAATGCTGGCATTGGACGAACGAGGCGTTATATCGATTGAAGATTCGATAGGAGAGTTATTGCCGCCCGAATTCAACCCAAAAGATCCCAATATCAGGTACATCACTTTTGCTCAACTTGCCAGTCATACCTCTGGTTTGCCTAGAGAACCATTTAATTTCGACAGTTTTAGCTCACTATTCAAGTATTTTTTCACAGGTGAAAACCTTTATAATCATTTGACCGAAGAAGCCATTTACACTTTTTTGCAAGATTTTGAATTAGAAAAACAAGCCGAAGGCGCGCCAACCTATTCCAATATTGGCGTTGGTCTGCTGGCCCATTTTTTGACATTAAAAACCGGACAAAATTTAGAATCGCTACTGAAACAGTATGTTTTTGAACCTCTTGATATGAACCATACGGTGATAAAACTAGAAGCCGAAGACAAAACAAGACTAGCGACAGGCTACGCTGGTGACCAACCTTTATTTGTTCCCTGGAATACACCTTTAGATAATTGGACATTTAGCTCGGTCATGTTAGGCACTGGGGGCGTCTATTCAACCGCTCCGGACCTTATGAAATATCTGAAAGCCCATCTGGCTATATCGGATACAGAATTAGATGCAATATTGCGACAATCACGACCAATACTTGGTAAAGATCGCTCTCATTTCTTGACCATGGGTTGGTATGTCGAATATTTACCACAATATGACATGAAGATGTATTTTTATCACGGCATGGTCTCCGGGTTTAATTGCTATATCGGCTTCGATCCCGATACAGAGGTTGCGGTAGTCGTATTAAGAAATAATTTTAACTGGCAAGATGTGGTGGGTCATAACTTATTATTAAGACTTTCGCGATACGCTCAAATTCAAAAATCTGCCAAGCAGAAAAACTAAAGCATTAGACAATACTATTAAATGCCTTAATACAAAAGTACTTTGGTAGTCCGGCAGGGGCTTATTAACTATCCATTTTAGCTGATTTATAATTCACCCGAGCGGAATGACAGCGCTGTTTTCGCGTAATAGACAGCGACCTGATAATTCGTTAGGGTAGCTATCAATCGTGTAATAGCAAGGATAATACAATGACCGAAGTGTATACCCATCCAGTCATTCAATCATTTTCGAAAAACGCTCTTTTCGGCACCGAACGCTACGTCAAAGAACATAAATCATCAATGGACAACCCGGATCAATACTGGGCAGAGCAAGCCGAAAATTTTATCGACTGGTATAAGCCATGGGACAGCGTCAGTAATGTCGATTTTCATAAAGCGAAAATAAGCTGGTTTAAAGGGGCTCAGCTTAATGTTTCCTATAACTGTATCGATCACCACTTAAAAGAAAAAGCCGATCAAACAGCTATTATTTTCGAAGGCGATGAGCCCTGTTCCCATCGGAATATCAGCTATAAGGAATTACACGACGAAGTTTGCCGATTAATTGTTCTCTAAATTATTTTAATGCCAGTGAAATTCTTTATTTATTTCTCAACCGGGCATACCTGTGGCCGAGCAAATCTATTCGCCATAACGGCTATTTTTTTGCTGTCCATCGGGTTAATCTGAAGTTCAGTTGAGAATTTAATTTTATTCATGTTTAAGAATTTCATTAAAATTTTAATTTGTACGCCAAAAGCATGAAGATATTACAACTAATGTAAATTTGATAAAAAAACCCCAAGTGAAAGCTCAGGGCTGTCTTTACGCAATATACGCTTTAAAAGAATCCAGCCATCGCATAAGCCGTTTTCTTAAACATCAAATCTTGCGCTTCTGCGAGTTTTAAATTTGCCTTGTTAGCGGTTGTAACAATACGAGTACGGTATTCCTTTTTGTTTGTCACTTCAGAAACAGTTTGACGACTCGATCCCACATCTGAAATTTTTGTATCGACTTTGCTGTCCTTACGAACAAAAACACCTTTCCTCGCTTTTTCTTTAATTTGAACATCAGCAACTAACATAAACGTAACATCTTTAACCATACTACCAGAGATAAAATCTGCCGCACCAGCGATTAATCCACCAGCAGCAGCGCCTCTATAACGGTTACTATTATTTCCCATGGCACCAACAGCAGCACCAGCGGCGATTGCCCCACCGGTATATCCTTTTCCCAAAGCAACTTCAGCCGCAGTCGGGGAAGTTTTTTCAAGATTTAAAACGTATACATTCATTTGGAATTGAGCGGCCTCAGGATCATCGACGATTGTATAGCCAGAGTTACCTGGTACTGAAAACTGCGCGATCACAAATCGTTTAAAAGCGTTACGGTCGAATTCCATTACTCCACTTCGTATGTCCACATAAATGGTACGTTTATCCTTTGCAACGGCATCAACAAAGATAGCCGTACTGGTTCGGGTTTGAACATCCAAATCACTTTTTGACAACAAGGTACTGGTAGCTGCGCAGCCAACCGTTACACTCAAAATGATGCCCAAAAAACCAGCTCTTATAATATTAATCTGTTTCCTGTTCATTTGACTTTTCCTTCATAAGTTAGTGTTAATAAAAATATTATGTGGGTATTAGTTGAAAGAGCTAATACCAATAGCGACCGTGATAACGCCGATAATAACGACACGAACGATAGTGATTCCAACCATAGTGATAGATACTGGCGCAGGTATAACCTGGTTTCCAGAAACTAGGTGCAATCTTGATCGGTTTCAAATCTTTCTTCATCGCATCTTTGATATAGGCGTCTATTTTTTTTTCATCTGCTACTGAAAAAGGTTTTTCCATTACTTCTGCGTTGAGACGTTTCTGCATTGCTGCCATTTCGTCTTCTTCACTCGCATACAACTGACTTGAAAGAGAAAAGCTCATGATTGTTGAGAGAACAAACAAGCTGACTTGATTGATTTTCATAGAAGTACCTCCTAGTACGGTGTTTGGAATTAACCGGTCGGTGACCGGCTAAAATAATTCCTTTTCAGACGACTATTTTCGACGAATGAAAACAGTCAACATTAGTAATAACCCAAGTAGAATAAACGTGCCGCCGCCACCTCCTGAAGAGTCACTACCACCACTGTTAACGGCGTTGACAGTAATAGAAATTTGGTCAGTTGCTATATTCGACGCGCTGTCTGTGACTGTCAGCTCAAAGACTAGCGTTATTGAGCCGCTGGTGACCGAGGGTGCGGTAAAGGTTGCCTGTGCTTGAGTTGAATTATTAATGGCAACCTGAGTACCGCTCATTTGGCTCCACTGATAGCTGATGCTGCCCTGAAGATCAGAAGAGTTGGAACCGTTCAGTGTTACTGTTACGCCTTCATTAACACTTTGATTAGCTCCGGCGTCCGGCGTTGGTGGTGTATCAGTTCCGGCAACATTGATAATCACTTCACTGGAGTGCGACAAACTTCCATCACTAACAGTCAAACTAAAAGTAAACGACTCACCGGTTACATCATCAACATCAGGCGCAGCGAATTGGGGTGTAGCGATAGTGGTGGAATCTAATGTGATCCCGGTGCCTTGAGAACTACTTACCAGCGACCATAGATAACTGATAGTGTCACCATCTGGATCACTCGATTGGCTACCGTCAAGACTGACACTCTCGCCTTCAGCAACCTGCTGGCTTGCCCCTGCATCAGATTGTGGAGCCCTGTTGACGTCGCTGATATTAACGATGACCTGGTCGCTAGATTGTGCCCCCAAATCTGACGTACAGATTAATTCAAGCGTCACACTCGCGCCTGCTGCGGCAACTTCAAAAACGCTAAAGTCAGTGCTGACCGAATTCGGTTGAGTGAGGGTTACACTATTGCCTGATATTTGTGTCCATAGATAACCGCTAATGCTGCCACCGGAAATGGTTGAATTTGATCCATCCAAGCTAACCAGGCTGAATGCTCCCGAAGCGGTAAATTCGTCAACATTTTGATCCGGGCCAGCATCGCATATTGGCACAGGATCTGAACCTATATTGATAACGATTTCATCATCCGACATCAATCCATGGTTATCTGTCACCGTGAGCATAAACGTCAGGCTATCGGGCGCCGCTGGGGAGGTAAAGGATGGCTGAACAACCGTGTTATCCGAAAGGGTAACCGAGGTTCCGGTTTGCTGTGTCCACAAATAAGCGACAATGTTTCCGTCAGCATCACTCGAGTTAGTCGCATCTAACTGGATAGTCTGCCCCGGGTTGACATTTTGATCAGGGCCTGCATCAGCGACCGGCGGTAAAAGAGGTGAAATATTGATTATCACCTCATCGGCAGGCGATGATTGAGCCGCCGTATCAGTCACCACAAGTTGCATCCTGACACTGCCTCCGCTAGCCCCAAAATCGGGCGCGGTGAAAGTTGGATTGACTGCACTTGGGTCACTTAATATAACCCCGGTTGCGGTGGCTTCAGACCATGTAAAAATCAGTTCACCTTGCGAATCAAAATCATCACTTGAATTAGAACCATTTAAACTCACCAGGTCACCTACGAGTTTTGTTTGGTCAGTCCCGGCGTCCGCCACCGGAGCATTGTCAATAGAAATGGATACCACAATAGAATCTTGCGCACTATTCCCGGTAGCATCTTCAACCGTCAACTGGAAGATCAGATCCTCCGGTGCCGTATTGGGTGTGGTAAAGTCAGGCATTGCAGCTGTCGCGTCATTTAAAGCCACGTTGGTGCCAGAAGTCTGTGTCCAGGCATAGATTAATGCCACACTCTGATCAGGATCGTCACCATCAAAAGACCCGCTGCCGTCTAACTGAACCAGGGTTATTTCTCGAGCAGTTTGGTCCGTACCAGCATCTGCGATTGGCAAATTATCGTTTAATGGATCGTCGTCTGGACCGTCAAAAATCCCATCATTATCTGTATCCTGATCCGTTGGGTCGGTCGTCTCTTGATACTCTTCAAGATTATCCGCGCCGTCTCCATCATCATCTGTTGAGCCATCAGACACATCCAAACGATCATATCCCCAACGTATTTCCCACCAGTCTGGAATACCATCTGAATCACTATCATGATTAACATCAACTGAAAACTCAGTGCCTACTCCCACCACATTAACTAATGTTTGATCCAGGGTTGGAGACGAAATATGAGTTAAATAAGTATTTGATATAAGCAAACTACCGTTTTCAGGAGCCGCACCTGCTGACAATAGAGTTTGGACAAATGTTCGCATTTCTGAATTAGCGGCATTGATTGCCCCTAAGTCCCAATATGCCCATTCAGCAGAATCACAGCTGCCCACGCATCCGCTGGTTATCCCAGAGTTACTTGCGGTGGTATTGCTCGGAGTCATGGAATAAATACCCACACCCGCAATTTGTACCCCAGATTCATTGGTTGCATCGATAGTCAATTCAACGATATCGCCTTCGCCCACCGGAGATGTGTAGGACGTAGTTGTTTGTAGAACCATTGACGATTGAGAATTTATCGTCGTTGCCATAGATGCTCGAGCTATTAGCGACAACTGCGAATCGTCTTCTAATCTAGCTTCCAAAAACAAAACGCTTCCATCTACAAGGCCTGCGTCAATTTGAAGAGTAACCGTCTCATCTAACCATTGATTAGCTGCCAGGTTTCCGATTGGCCAGAAAATTTTGCCACCTTTAACCTCATTGGTTCCAGAAGCGTTGACAAAACTATAACCGGTTGGAATCTCAACAATCAGTAATCCGTTTTGCATAGCGCTACCGGTTGGATTACCTACCGATATAGTAAAATTTTGAGTTTCTCCAGCTTTACTCAAAGAACGGTCCGATGAAACAACAATTTGCGGGTTGGTAATATCACTGGCAATTACTGTGGGTCTCATTCCCAAGGTGTAAGCACCGCTTAGATCTGTAACAATCAAATGACTTTCGAGAGCTTCACCGGCGAGAGGGCTGAATCGATTCACAGGCACCACAATCACTTTTGATTCGCCCGCTTTAATGGTACCTAAATCCCACAACGCCCATTCCGCCCAATCACAAGATCCCACACAGCCAGAAGTCTCCAAAGGCAACCCGTCAGTGTGAGTAGTACGCTCGGCGGTAAGATGATTTAAATTAACCCCGGCGATATCAATCGCGCCATTATTGGCGATTACAAATCGGTAATAGATGTCTTTGTCGGGTTGGGAGATATCCCCCAGAACCGTGCTGGTTAAGCTTAGTTTGACATCGTTTTTGATCACCAGACTATCACTACTGCGTAACAAATCCGAACCGCCCGACGACAGACTTGATTCCAACACAATCACATCGCCATCAACCACCCCAGCGGTTGATTCAAAGGTCACGAATCGACTGCCACCACTACCGACCGTCAGTGTGCCTAAATCCCAGCTGACTTCGCCATTAGCAAAAGTGCCATTATCACTCGCCGATACAAAGGTCAATCCTTCGGGAACCTGGATTTTCAAATCCAGATTGGTGTAAGCTGAATTACTGATATTGCCGAAGCTCAATTGATAGCGATTGCTTTCACTGCGACCAATGACTTGTTTGTCCGGTGAAATAATTAGTTCTAAACTGGTGCTGTCCTGAGCTATTACCGTTGGGCGCATCCCCAAGGTATAGGCTCCGCTCGAATCCGTTACGATCAAATGACTTTCGAGGGCTTCACCGGCGAGAGGGCTGAATCGATTCACAGGCACCACAATCACTTTTGATTCGCCCGCTTTAATGGTACCTAAATCCCACAACGCCCATTCCGCCCAATCACAAGATCCCACACAGCCAGAAGTCTCCAAAGGCAACCCGTCAGTGTGAGTAGTACGCTCGGCGGTAAGATGATTTAAATTAACCCCGGCGATATCAATCGCGCCATTATTGGCGATTACAAATCGGTAATAGGTGTCTTTGTCGGGTTGGGAGATATCCCCAAGAACCGTGCTGGTTAAGCTTAGTTTGACGTTATTTTTGATCACCAAGCTATCGCTGCTGCGGAGCAAGTCGCTACCGGCCGACGACAGGCTGGCGTCCAACACGATGACATCCCCATCAATGACACTGGCGGTCGATTCGAAAGTGACAAACCGACTTCCCCCCGCTGCGACATTAAGCGTGCCGAGATCCCAGCTCACTTCACTATTGGTCAATGTTCCACCCTCGCTGGCTGAAACAAAGCTCAATCCTTCAGGCACTTGAATTTTTAAGCTGAGATCGGTGTAAGCCGAACTACTAAGATTACCAAAACTCAGTTGATAACGATTACTTTCACTGCTACCGATCAGCTGTTTATCCGGTGATAAAATCAGTTCAAGAGTTTGTACATCTTGCGCGATGACCGTGGGACGCATGCCCAAGGTATAGGCACCACTGGATTCAGTGACGATCACGTGGCTCTCTAGCGCCTCGCCATTGAGCGGGCTTACACGGACAACCGGCACCACAATGACTTTCGCTTCCCCCGCCTTAATGGTGCCTAAATCCCAAAGTGCCCATTCGGCTGAATCACAATCACCCACACAACCCGAGGTTTCCAGAGGCAGTGCATCGCTGTGTCGCGTTCTCTCTGCGGTTAAATTATTAAGGCTCACCCCGGCAATATCGACCGTTCCTTTATTCGCCACCACATAGCGGTAGTAGGTGTCTTTATCCGGTTGTGAAACATCTCCCATTACGCTGGAGGTTAAGCTCAGATTCACATTGTTTTTAATCACCAAGCTATCGCTGCTGCGGAGCAAGTCGCTACCGGCCGACGACAGGCTGGCGTCCAACACGATGACATCCCCATCAATGACACTGGCGGTCGATTCGAAAGTGACAAACCGACTTCCCCCCGCTGCGACATTAAGCGTGCCGAGATCCCAGCTCACTTCACTATTGGTCAATGTTCCACCCTCGCTGGCTGAAACAAAGCTCAATCCTTCAGGCACTTGAATTTTTAAGCTGAGATCGGTGTAAGCCGAACTACTAAGATTACCAAAACTCAGTTGATAACGATTACTTTCACTGCTACCGATCAGCTGTTTATCCGGTGATAAAATCAGTTCAAGAGTTTGTACATCTTGCGCGATGACCGTGGGACGCATGCCCAAGGTATAGGCACCACTGGATTCAGTGACGATCACGTGGCTCTCTAGCGCCTCGCCATTGAGCGGGCTTACACGGACAACCGGCACCACAATGACTTTCGCTTCCCCCGCCTTAATGGTGCCTAAATCCCAAAGTGCCCATTCGGCTGAATCACAATCACCCACACAACCCGAGGTTTCCAGAGGCAGTGCATCGCTGTGTCGCGTTCTCTCTGCGGTTAAATTATTAAGGCTCACCCCGGCAATATCGACCGTTCCTTTATTCGCCACCACATAACGGTAGTAGGTGTCTTTATCCGGTTGTGAAATATCGCCGATAACGCTGACTGTAAGCGTTAAATCGTCATTATTTCTAACCACCACCGATTCTTGACTGGTTTGTAAGGCTCCAGCCCCAGCATTTATTTCTGCCTGTGAGGTATAAATGATCCCATCGCTATCCGATGCACCTAATTGAACTTCAAAAAAGCGTTTACCTGCATCGCCGACATTCAGCGCAGAGGATAAATTCCAAACAACTTCGCTACCGACCAGACTTCCGCCATCGGATGCGCTGACGTAAATGGTACCGCTAGGCACGGTCACTTTTATTTGCGGAGTTGCGATCGCGGTACTGCCAAGGTTTCCAAAACTAATTTCAAATTCGATCACTTCATTAGCTTTAACCAATTGTTTTTTCGCCCTAAGGTGCAAGACTGTAGCAAAATTGGTATCGACAGTACTAGTCGCGGTACTGGTTTCTGCTGTTACAATTCCGGTATAGGTAACACTCGCGGTCAATCTCAAGCTGGTGCCGTTTGGCGCATTCGAATCTATGGTCAGCGGAATAATTATCACCTTACTATCACCTACGGCTATGTCCCCTAATTCCCAAAGAGCAGTTTCAGTAAAGCCGCAACTACTCACACAACCACTGGTTTCCAGCGGTAACGGGTCGATAAATGATGCCTCCTCGGGTGAAATGACGGTTAGTTCCACATTAGATCGAGTCACCCCATCGGTATTTGAAATAACAATTCTATGGTATATATTGTCACCTGGAGACGCGCTGGCGGTCGACGTAGTGACATCAACGTTTATTGCCACTGCTGTGAATGAAAATAATGACAAAAACACGATTAATGCCGAACGGAGCAAATGACTGGGTCGTCTCAAAATAAGATGTCTGTGTTGTACGCTTATTGATTTCATAGGGTTATCACTCCTTAGATTTTCCTATTAGTGTTAAATGTGTGCCTTGTTGATCTTGTACTTTAATTTTTGCTCGGATTGTTTATCAAGCTAAAATCGTCTACCACTATTTATTTTCTACGACTAGTTTAATATGCCATATGTTGCTACTATCGGTAATCGTCAGTTAAGGGTAGTTAAGGGTAGTTAAGGGTGGATAGAGTTAATTAAGCGGATTAAAATAATAAAAGACTGTTTTTAGGGAAGTCATAAGAAATGGCTATAAAGTTAAGGAAAAGGGGCGTAAAAGCATCGCGGGAAAAGCTTGACGCGGCAATGCTCAACGCCGGGATCAAAACTCAGTCCTCACTGGCTGAGCATATCGCGGCCAATGAAAATTTAGAATTGGCGCCAAAAGACACTATCAACCGCGCGTTCAGGCAAGAAAATGTTTCGCCGACCACCATTGCTAGAATAGCTAAAGTATTAAAGGTAGAAGCTTTCACCCTATATTTATCCAAACAAGAGGACGAGCTACTAAAATCCAATGAATTGTTAATGTCAGACAGCTCCGCTCAAAGTCTCCCCCCTCTGCTTAAATTACCATCAAATTTTTATAAACAGTTGCTGCTGGTATTTTCCATAATAGCTTTGATTTTTCTATTCTGGCAATATCAACCAGGTAGCTCAATATTATCTACTAGTCCCCCCTCTATCCCCAAACCTCCGCTTGGGCATTACAGTTTGGTTTTGTATTCCTACTCGCCTGCCACCGACAGAATTATCCAATCACTTCGCGATGCCATAGATAAAAAATTCAAGGTAATCAATATTAACCGAACTCTGCTGCCCAATAACACCATGTCCGTGGATATTGCTCGGGAATACCAGGCAGACGGTGTGTTAACGGTTAGAAATATTAAAACTGGTCGATTTTACGGAATCCAAATCTATCTTTATTTTGACGGGATCGAAAAGCTACTATGGGCTGATAGCTTTTCTCACCTAGAAATAGCGCAACGAAATGATGAAATCGTCGGTTTATTTATGCCTTTCTTAAAACGGGAATTCGGACCCCCAGTGCCAACCAATCAAACTAAAAAGAGTTATAGCAGTTTGGCTAGTCAAAAAAAATATCTTCAAGCTCGGAAATTCCTTGATGGCTATCAATCCGAATTGAGATTGAAAAGTGCTCAAGAACTGCTGCACTCTGCAATTAAGGCTTCTCCGAATTTCGCAAAAGCACACGCCGCTCTTTGCAAATCTTATATCTACGAAAGTTGGAGAAGCGACGAAAAAGAATACCTAGAGGAAGCCCAAACAGAATGTGACATTGCCATAGACATATCGCCCCACGAACTTTATGTCAATGCAACTATGGCTCATTTATTCCGCCGCTCGGGACGTATAAAAGATTCCATCGGACTTTATCACAAACTATTGGAAATTTGGCCTGGGAATGTTGATGTCTTGTCTGGATTATCCAACGCCTACGGCCATGCATTTAAACAAGGCTTGTCCGAATTTCCAAACGCGAAAACGGAAATGATTAAATATGTGAGAAGAAGTACCGAAATAGAGCCAGATTTTTGGCGGCATCATCAAACACTTGGCCTGGTAAATCATTATGCCGGAGATAGGGCAAAAGCGGCGGTCGCTTTCGGAAAATCGGTACAACTAAACCCAAATGAATTGGCTTTTATTAATGTTGGAGTGGTTAATCAGTGCTTGGGGAATTTAGACCTAGCAGAGAGTTTTTTCAAAGACGCTCAAAAAGTGGCGCCAGAATCTTATTTAGGTGATGACTATTTAGGTTCAGTTTATTTTTATAAAAAAGAGTTTCAAAAATCTTACCAAATAAAGAAAAAAGCCCTCGACACATTTAACGACACCGAAACCGGGGGTATTCATCAAATGTGGGGAGACCTAGGTGATGCCTATCGCCATGCCGGGCAGATTGAAAAAGCTAGTCGGTCTTATTTGGCGGCGCTTAAAATAATTGAACGTGATGAGCTTCGTGGAAATATCACAGTTGATGATAAAGTAAACCGCTATTATTATCACTTAATTTTGACCCGTATCGCACCTGAGCGATACTCTGCAAAAACCTTTAAGCTGGATAGTTCTCGACTTAAAATTTTGTTCGCCAATAAATCGAATACAGCTTATGCTAGAACCGCGCTTTGCTTTTATCTCCAGGAGGAAATGGGACTAGCCAAACAAGCACTAAAAAAAGCAATTTTGAAATGTCCGGTGTATAAGACTCACCCCGATTTAAAAGCAATATTAAAAAACCAAACTTAATAAATTGAGTATCCTCAAAGAAAAAATAAATTTTTGTGAATTCAGATACTGGACAAATAGGCATTTACTCCATTAAGGTATCTGATATAACCAGAATGCTTCCTAAAGAGAGACCAATATGACCCAAGTACATAGCCGCTCAATCATACCATCATTCTCAAAAGATGCGATAATTGACTCCGAACGCTACCTCAAAGAATACCAATCATCAATGGACAACCCGGATCAATACTGGGCAGAGCAAGCCGAAAATTTTATCGACTGGTATAAGCCATGGGACAGCGTCAGTAATGTCGATTTTCATAAAGCGAAAATAAGCTGGTTTAAAGGGGCTGAGCTTAATGTTTCCTATAACTGTATCGATCGCCACTTAAAAGAAAAAGCGGATCAAACAGCTATTATTTTCGAAGGCGATGAGCCGGGGACTCATCGAAATATCAGTTATCAAGAGTTACATGATGAGGTTTGCCGATTTGCCAATGTACTAAAACAGCGAGGTGTTAAAAAAGGTGATCGGGTATGTATTTACATGCCGATGATCCCGGAAGTGGGTTATGCGATGTTGGCTTGCGCTAGAATTGGCGCGATTCATTCGGTGGTGTTTGGTGGTTTTTCTCCCGAAGCACTGAAAACTCGTATTCTTGATTCTGATTGCCGGGTGGTAATCACCGCTGATGAAGGCGTTCGAGGCGGCAAAAAAATCCCATTGAAAGCGAATACGGATGAAGCGGTTAAACATTGTGAAAATGTACACTCTGTCATTGTGATCCGTCATACCAAAGCAGATGTGGCCTGGAACGAAATGATTGATGTCGATTACTGGAAGCTAAGAGAAGATGCGGCGACCACCTGTGAACCTGAAGTCATGGGTGCAGAAGATCCATTATTTATCTTGTATACCTCTGGATCAACGGGCACACCAAAAGGCGTATTGCATACCTCAGGCGGATACCTTTTATACGCGGCAATGACCCATAAATACGTGTTTGATTATAAAGACGGCGATGTTTATTGGTGTACCGCTGATGCCGGCTGGGTCACCGGACATTCTTATATTTTCTATGGTCCTTTGGCCAACGGCGCAACCACTTTAGTGTTTGAAGGTGTGCCCACGTACCCTACGGTTTCACGCTTTTGGGAAGTGATAGATGAGCACAAAGTTTCTATTTTTTACACCGCGCCTACAGCGCTTAGAGCACTTATGGCGCAAGGTAATGATCCTGTTACCAAAACATCACGGGCCAGCTTAAGATTACTTGGAACGGTCGGCGAACCGATCAATCCAGAAGCCTGGGAGTGGTATTTCAAAGTAATCGGAGAAAACCGATGCCCCATTGTTGATACCTGGTGGCAAACCGAAACCGGCGGGATTTTGATCACCCCGCTTCCCGGCGCACATGATTTAAAACCAGGTGCAGCAAGTAAGCCCTTTTTTGGTATCAAACCATTGTTGCTCGATAGCGATGGCAATGAATTACTCGGCGAAGCGTCTGGTAGTCTGGTAATAGGTCAAAGTTGGCCAGGACAGATGCGTGGCGTTTATGGTGATGAAAAACGATTCTTTGACACTTATTTCTCACAATTTCCAGGTTATTATTTTACTGGCGATGGCGCACGACGAGATGCGGACGACTATATCTGGATCACCGGGCGCATGGATGACGTACTAAACGTTTCCGGTCACCGTCTTGGCACCGCCGAAATAGAAAGTGCGCTAGTATTACATCCGAAAGTAGCCGAAGCGGCAGTGGTCGGATTTCCTCATGAAATTAAAGGTGAAGGTATTTATGCCTATGTGACTTTGATGAGCGGCGAACAGCCAAGTGATGAATTAAGAAGTGAATTAAGACGATTTGTCGCTACCGAAATTGGCGCGATCGCTAAACCGGAAGCTATTCAATGGGCGTCTGGCCTGCCTAAGACACGTTCCGGTAAGATTATGCGACGCATTTTACGAAAAATTGCAGCTAATGAATTCGATCAATTAGGCGATATATCAACTTTAGCGGATCCATCTGTAGTGGATGATTTGATGAAAAATCGCTAAAGATACAACCCCACCTCCGGCTAATCTTCAACCAGAAAACCTCAGCCTAATGCTACCGCATCATGCTCGCGCTCGTTGCCTGAAGCACCTACTCTTGGTACCTACGTCCTGTATGTACAGTAGGCAACCTTCCCCCTAAAAAGGGGGAAGGGTTTCCGAATCAGACACGACCCGAATATTTGCTCATAAAAATGCTGGTATGCACCAAAATAAGTTGCTACACTCAAGTGAACAAAAAACAATCAATAATAAGAACTATAAACCTCAAAGGATATCACTCGTGTCAGAACCTAGCCCAAAACCAAGAATCATAAAAAAATACCCCAACCGTCGTTTGTACGACACTAAAATAAGTTGCTATATCACCCTCCAGGATATCAAAGAACTGGTTATGTCTTACCACGAGTTTAAGGTAATAGATGCAAAAACAAAGGAAGATCTAACCCGTTGCACCTTGATGCAATTGATTGCGGAAGAAGAAACCAATGGTAATCCGATTCTAACTGCCGAAATCTTAAAAGAGTTTGTGCGTTTTTATGGCGACTCAATGCAAGCGATGATGAGCCGATTTTTAGAGCATAGTGTCAAATTGTTTATGGAAAAACGAGCTGGGTTAAAAAGTCCGCTAAACAGCATGTTAGGCACCAACAAAACCTCTCAGATGCAGCAAATAGCCGAGCAAAATATGCAATCCTTTGAGTATGAATTGACAGCTGAAGATTTAGATAATCAATCGGCGCAAATTTAACCATTAATATATACCCGTTCCACCTCAAGATGCAGGTTTCAGTGCTCAGCTAGAAAATCTTACTGCCAACAATAGCGAAGATATTCTTCAGAAATTCCCAATAGGTACTTTTGATTAATATCGAAACTAGTACCACAAAAACCGCCCAGACAAGCACTAAGTTGATCGCCAAAAACTGGCGATTAACATCAAGCTCACCTCTAATGACTTTGATCGATTTTTTGGTTTGATTAACCGCCATCCAACCAACCAATCCGATCACCAGAAAGATAAACAGTAGTGAAAAAGCAATTTCTTGTTCGAGATTGGCTGCTGCCCCAATCAAAATACCGGGGATCAAATAAAGCGGCGCCCAAATCAGACCCGAAGTTAAATTGACCCAAAAGAAAGTACGCTTTGGCATTTCAGATATGCCTGCAATAAGGGGAATCACCGCTCGTACCGGACCGATAAAACGTCCAAAGAATACCCCAACAGCTCCATGTTTTTTAAAAAATATTTTTGACTGTTCGATCAGCCGCTGACGTTTTGCTACAAAGGGCCAGCTAAGAATATTTTCATGGTAATGATAACCCGCATAATAACTTAAATATTCGCCAATCACGGCGCCGAAATAGGCGGCGACGACGACCGGAAAAAACTCCAGAATGTCTGCACCAATCATCGTTCCGATACCGACCAGCAAAACCCAGCCAGGCATGAACAATCCGAGAATAGCGAGCGATTCGATAAACGCAATAAGAAAAACAATTAGCCAAGCCCATTCAGCGTTTTGCTGAATGATCTGCAGGATAGATTGGGTGAAGGTTTGCATTGACTAAATTAGGCCTGATAAGCACCAAAGACTACTGTCGCTACAAATCCGAACGATAACATCATTATATAGATAAAACCTAATGTAAACGTTTTGAAAAGGGTAGCGGCCCACCCTTGTCGATAAAATCGTTTCATGGCTAAGAAAACGTATAGGAACATCCAGAAACTAAGAATAATGGAAATAAAATCAAATCCATCTGCGGTTCCCTGAGCAGCCCAATGATTCATTAACGAAAGATTGTCACCGCCAAAATCCAAACCGATTTGAACCATCATTAACATATAAATAAATGAGTGATTATGCAGTAAAAACACCAAATGTTCGGTGTAGTACCTTTTAGAAAAGGCGTAAAATATTTTTAGAAAAATCGCGAAGATCGGTAAAATGATAAACATGATGTAGGGTATTGTTTCGATGATAGATTCAACCAATGGCTCGGGATTATTTTTCCAAGATTTCAGTTTCGGGTTGACCTTAGTAAAAAAAGTTTTAAGTAAGCCTTCTTCAATATTTTCCACGCCGTCAAGCTGTTCAGTTTCTTCATTCCACTGCAAATTAATATCACCGTCGCCGGTGCCAATAGTCAGGGTATTATCATCATCTTGATGTTCGTATGTTGGTTCGCGCTCCAAATCCTCCGTTAATTCTTCATCCTTATCGGATTCTGGATCGGTTGTTAGGTCAGTGAGCTCTTTATCCCCAGTGTCGCCAAAATGAAAATCGATGATCTTTTTACCTTTTTCCAAATTGGCTTTATTAACTTCGCCTATCGCCTGGTTGATTTCTTTTTCAAGCTCTCTACTAACTTCCTGTGATACTTCATTTTTCACTACGTTATCAAATTTGAGGTTTTCAGTATCAGTACTATTTTTTATTAGTAAAATAAATAATACGCTTGTGATCAAATAGAGCTTAAAAGGCAATACATAGTGAAATCGCTTTCCTTTTATGTAGTCTAAGGTCAAACGTCCGGGTTTAAAAAATAGCGGAAATAGTGAGTGTTTCAGACGGGAATCATAACCTAAAGTATCGTCCAACACTTCTTTAATGACCTCGCCAAAAAACTTGATCATACTTTTAGAAGTCTGGCCACAAGAATGACAAAATTTACCAGCAAGCTCAACGCCACAATTAGCACAGAGATCCGCTTTTTTATTAGATTCTGACTCTAAATCTCGGCCGAGATCTCGCGGCGAATTTTCTATTGTAGCAATATCGTTGTTCATTCAAGGCTCGACATGGGCAATGGTTATAGATCGATTAGTCGATAATACGACAATGTCTGGGTTTGGACAAATAACAACAAGCGAAATTAGTTGAGCGGGTGCGACATCGAACAGTCTGGATTGCTCTAACCCGCCCTAGGACTCCGCTCAGGAAATGTCATGCTGCTTAGTTTGTGATTCCGGCATTATTCCCTTCAAGCGCCCTTTCGGCGCGATAACTTGACCGAACGAATGCACCTGAGACAACTTCTTTAAACCCTATATCCAAACCCCATCGACGATATTCAGCAAATTCTGATGGTTTAACATAACGCTCAATCGGCAAATGATTAATGGTGGGTCTCAAGTATTGTCCTAAAGTCACAATGTCTACACCAATCTCTCTTAAGTCCTGCATGGTTTCTCTGATTTCTTCATCTGTCTCACCCAAACCTAACATCAAGCTGGTTTTAGTTAGAATATCGGGCCGATAGTTTTTAGCGTGTGCAAGCACATTCATGGTTGTCTCATAGCTGGCTCGCGGATCTCGCACCGGATGGGTTAATCGTTTCACTGTTTCAATATTTTGCGCGAACACCACAATGCCCGAATCCAACACTTCTTCCAGCGCTTTCAGATTCCCCTTAAAGTCGGGGGTTAATACCTCAACATTAGTTTGAGGGTTTTCACGCTTTACCGCTTTAACGCATTCCGCATAATGATGAGCACCCCCATCTTCAAGATCATCTCGATCAACCGAAGTAAAAACAATATATTTTAACCCCATTAATCTTACCGATTCCGCTGAGTTTTGTGGTTCATCAGCATCCAACCAGCCGTTGGGATTGCCAGTGTCTACTGAGCAAAAACGGCAGGCGCGAGTGCACACCGAGCCCATTAGCATGATGGTGGCAGTTCCCGCTGTCCAACATTCGCCAATATTCGGACATTTAGATTCCTCACAAACGGTGCTTAACTTATTACCCCGGACATTGGCTTTCACTTCTTGATAGCCCTTACCGCTCGGTAATTTGACTTTTAACCAGTCGGGTTTGCCGCCAAGAACTTTTCCGCCGACACCAGCACGTGACTTAACCCCATCTTTTATCGCAGAAAATCCTTGTTCGGTTTCAAATTTGCTTCCACTCATTATCGGTTCGACAGGGATCTGCCAAATTGGGATGTGGTTTGCTGATTTTTCATTTTTCATGATTGTACTCTATATCAAACAACTCTGAACTTTAGTTAGGGGTTTCGTTTTTCATTTAATCTGTCAAAATCCTATTGTCATTGTGAGCCTAGTGGAACAATCCCCTGAAGTTATTCACCTACTCAATGGAGATTGCTTCAATGTACTTGCTCACAATGATAGATTTCTCGATTAAGGATCCGCACTAAACTTGGTCACATTTACAACTTGAATTCTAAATTTTCACCAATAATAAAATTATCATAATTCAGATTAACCAATATGGCCTGCTTGAGATCTTCTTCAATGGCCATCAAACTATCGGGCCCACCGAGCTCAGATAGCTGAGTAATTTCAAGCCCTGCATAACCACAAGGATTAATTCGGCTAAAGGGCTCTTTATCCATATGAACATTTAACGCAAGACCATGAAACGAACAGCCTCGTTTAATTTTTAGACCCAGTGAACATATTTTTTTATCATCAACATACACACCGGGAGCATCGGCTTTTGGTGTTGATGGAATTTGATAGCCTGACAATAAATCGACGATGGTTTTTTCAATGGCAGAAACCAATTGTCTCACGCCAATCTTTTTGCGCTTGAGGTCAACTAAGAAATAAATCACTTGCTGTCCCGGACCGTGATAGGTGACCTGGCCACCTCTGTCAACCTGGACAACGGGAATATCTCCTGGAGTCAATAAGTGCTCAGATTTTCCAGCTTGTCCTTGGGTAAAAACCGGGAGATGCTCAACAAACCAAATTTCATCTAAACTGCTTTCATTTCGATTTAATGTAAACTCCTGCATGGCTTTCCACACCGGCTGGTACTTTTGACGACCGAGTTGGCGGAATATGCATTGTTGAGTGATTGAATTCATTTCAGACTTTAATTTATTGAGCTAAGCCTTGTTATTCCAACCTGCTTGGAAAACCGCGATTACAAACAAACTTTAACGCATTCAAGCGCATTAACCGCAAGATAAATTTCATCTAGCTGTTGTTTAGACGTCGCCTTAAAAGTCACCGACACCCCTACATAATTTCCCTTCTTGCTTGGGTTTAATTTAGGGATATAGTCACCCGGAACAAATTTATTGATCACCGAAATAATCTGGTCTTCCGCGCCTTGATTGGCATAGGCCATTGCCTTAAACATAAAGTCACAAGGAAAATTCCACAGATCGAATTCTTCTTCACTCATTAATTATAATCTCATTCAATCGGTTAAACTTGGGTAAATTTGTTAGAACAACGATCCAAACCATCGGCTAATGGAATCCGACAAACGGCCGAAAAAGCCTGCTTCTTTTATTTCTTCTAAAGCAACCAATGGATGTTCCGCTAGATTTTCATCATCCAAGGTAAAGAAAACCTTTCCTACTAATTGTCCTTTTACTATGGGTGCTTCCAGATCTTTTTCAACCACATAACGCGCTTTGAGTTTTTTGGCTTTGCCTCTGGGTATAGTTAGATAAATATCTTTGGCAATTCCCAGATTGACGATTTCTTTTTCTCCCATCCAGATTTGTTGTTGATGCAATTGTTTACCGGCTTGCAAAGGTTTGATCGTTTCAAAAAAACGAAAACCATAAGACAATAATTTTTTACCTTCTACTTTACGACCATTTTTGCTCTTAGTGCCTAACACGACGGAAATCAAACGCATACCATTCTTGATAGCAGAAGAAACCAAACAGTAACCAGCCGCCTCGGTATGTCCGGTTTTTACCCCGTCAACTTCGAGACTTTCATCCCACAAAAGGGAATTTCTGTTAGGCTGCTTAATTCCATTAAAGGTAAACCATTTTTCTTTATAAATGGCATATTCTGCTGGAAAATTTTTAATCATTGCGGCAGTTAAGATTGCTAAATCTCTCGCAGTAGACATATGTCCGTCAGCGGGTAAGCCATTGGAATTTTCAAAATGAGTATTGATCATGCCTAGACGACCAGCATGTTGGTTCATTAAATCGGCAAACACGTCTTCACTGCCTGCAATATGTTCCGCTAACGCAACCGAGGCATCATTGCCCGATTGAATAATAACCCCTTTAAGTAGATCTTCAACACTCACTTCCGTGTTGACTTCAACCCAGGTCAATGAGCTACCTTGAAACAATGGATTTTGCGCCCAGGCATTTTTGCTAATATGCACTTTATCCGTGAGCTTAAGGTTGCCTTCAGCGATCTCAGCCGAAACCACATAACTGGTCATCATCTTGGTTAGACTGGCTGGAGGCAAAGGAAGATCTGGATTATTTTCAACCAGGATTTTCCCACTATCAAAATCCATTAATACATACGATTTTGCTGACAGATCAGGCGCCGCCGGAACGATCGCATTGGCCACATAGCTAAAGCCGAGTAAAAACGCTGAAAATAAACCAAATTTAAAAATGTTTAACATTAAAATACCTAATATAACTCTTGAAATACGCTGCGAAAGTCGTGACTCAGATTGCCTTCAAAATTTGCCAGATTAAGGCAGAAAATGTGATTTCACGACCGTGAATGACCATTTTCGAACGCAGAGCTGGTGAATTTTGAAGGCAATCTGAATCATGACGTATTGTACATTAATTTTGGTAGACTATCCTAGGTTTACCAAGTTCATTAATATTTAGAGTCTCCGCCAATTGTTCGGCGAGTTCCAACGAATCGATTGGACCGATCCTTACCCGATATAGCTTTTTTCCTTTCCTTTTTATCGAGGAGACTTTAACCGGCAGTTTAATTTCTCGATCAAGCACGTTGGCTAGCTTTTTAGCACTTTCAGCATTAGCATAGGCGCCAACTTGAACGTATCTAAATTTTCCCTGACCAGTGGATTGAATGTGGCTACTTCTTACATGCGGTTTATTTGAAGAGGCTTTTTTGATCGATAGCTTGGCGTTATCGGAAAAATCAATAGACTCAACAACCACATTGGCGGTTCCTTTATCTGCCATCCCTAATTGATGAGCAGCGGCGTAAGATAAATCAATAATTCGAGATTTAACAAAAGGCCCGCGATCGTTCACTCTGACAACCAAAACTCTACCATTATCTAAATTGGTCACTTTCACATAACAAGGAATCGGTAGCGTTTTATGCGCGGCTGTCAATTGCAGCATGTCGTAGGTTTCACCACTTGAAGTTCGGCGACCATGAAACTTAGTGCCATACCAACTAGCAACCCCTTTTTGTTTATAGTTATTTGAAGAGCTTAATACATGGTAAGTTCTGCCAGCGACTTCATAAGAAACAGGATTACCATATCGACTTATTGCTTCGTTTTGGGGGATAACGGGTTTGACCTGAGTCCAATCGACAGGCCTACTGGGTCTGGCATCCTGATCTTTTTTATCGATCATTGAACAGCCAAACAATGTGCATAGAAGCAACAAACCAAAAAACGATTTAGCTGAGACTATTTTTTGCTGTTTAATCTTTAGTCGACTGCTTAAACAAATGGGATTCATTGAGACGGCCATCTTTGTTGAATGATTTTCTCTTTGATCGCTGCACTTAACTGATAGGCAGCCAGTGCATACATTGCATTGTGGTTGTATCGAGTAATCGAATAAAAATTATTGGCCACTAACCAATGTTCATTAGTGTTTTTTTGCTTAAAAGCGAAAATCGCGACTTTCGCATCCTTTTCGCTAATCTCTTCTGCCTTTATACCGGATGTTTCCAAGTCGACTAACCGGTTACTGAGTGGTAATTCTTTTTGTACCCACTGCTTCGCTTGCCGATTTTTTAGAACGACTTTTTTAGCAACAAATCCGTCCTTTTTCCATCCATGTTGTTTGAAATAGTTAGCGACACTGCCTATCATGTCAACTGGACTATTAAAAAGATCCACTTTTCCGTCCTGATTGAAATCGACACCATATGCCCGATAGCTACTCGAGATAAATTGCCCCATCCCCATCGCGCCGGCATAAGATCCTTTGGTATCAGACAACCCCCAATTTTGCTGTCTGGCTAACAAGAAATAATGCTCTAATTCACTTTTAAAAAAAGTCGACCGCTTGGGATAATGAAATCCCAAAGTATAAAGTGCATCCAAAACAGGGAAAGTCCCTTGATGGCTCCCATAAAAACTCTCGATTCCGATTATCGCCACAATAATCGTCTTATCGACGCCATATTGTTTTTCTGCTTTTTCTAATTCAAATTGATATTTGTGATAAAACTGAAAGCCGCCCGAGATCCGTTTGTCTTTCATCCAGATAGGCC
>CAZOBX010000025.1:0-23777 GCA_964578045.1 uncultured Kangiella sp.
GTGACAAAACATAAAGTTGTCGGGCAACTTTATGATGATCGATAGCGTTATCTTCGCCAGGTAACAAGTCGGGCTTAAGACCCTTGGCGAAATAAATGGCACTTAATGCGTAGAATACTAACAGTGCAAAAAGATTGCGAATCAACAACCAATTGGCGTTCAACCAGGGATTCAAATGCTGCTCGGCTGATGGGACCGAGGTAGACGACCACCAATAAAACAGCTGCTCTTTGGCGGTGAAAAAAATAAGCAGGAAGCCAAGCATGGCAAATGGAAAAAACGCCATAGTGCTCAGCTCGGCCATCCTGTAGTAAGGTTTGGCCCACTGCGCACCCACCAGACGTGTAATGGCACAAAATACCACCCCAGCTTGAGTGATACCCATCAAGAACAAAAATGAGACAGTGAATAAACGTAGGTGCGCTTGCCATACGTTATCATTCATCGCCACTAACAGACTGACTATGCCGATCAGAAACAATGTGCCAGCTAGCCATATTGAAATATTTCCACGGCAATCAGAAGCGTATTGCCACTGAGATGTGCTACCAGAGAATAAGGATTGGGTAACTCTCATTGTTCAACAATCTCCTGGTTGCTAGTTGATTGTGGATGATTCATTTGGCCAAACTCAACTCGGATGTAATTGACCAGGTCCCAGCGTTCCTGTTGGTTTAATGCGTCTCGATAGAAAGGCATCGCGACCCGGCCTCGGGTGATGGTAAAAAATAGTTGGCCATCGGTCTGATCTTGAGTATGAGCTAGATTTAAATCGACCGGTGAAGGGTCAAATTTTACTCCTACTGGGCCATCCCCTTGACCGTGCGTCCCATGACAGACAAAACAGTGAACCTGATAGAAATTTTCACCCCGAGCAAGCGATTCAGCCGTCGCCGCTACCGGATTGGTCAGGCTCGCTGCGGCATCTTTGGCTGCAAACAATTCGCGTTCGTTAGTTGGGATCGGTAAGGTTTCGCCACCGCTAACTGGCACTCCGTCAGATTCCACTGGCGCTCTGGATTCCTGCGGTTTGACTGATATTTGATCGACCATATCTTTATCCCAAGGGCAACCGGAGATAAGCAACGTCAGGCTCAAAACCAGCATTACCGCTAATTTCTTATTGAGGTTAATTTTGCTTGATTGCATCAATCCTCCTCCGTCATGCTTAATACTTCTTCAGCGCCTGCCTGTTGCAGGATAAGCGAAGCAGCTTGCATGAGTTTCGGTTCGTTACAGACTACCACCACGGCAAATTTATCTACCGCTGTCTGTGGTAGGTAAACTCGTTCGCGCAGTACGGGTAATCGAGCACTGATAAAAAAGCCGAGCACGGTGGCCAGAATGCCAAACAAAATAGTCATTTCGTAGGAGATGATCAGAAAGGGTGGCAAACTAATAATTGGCCTGCCACCAGCCGGATGCAGATAGAGAACCGCGGTTCCAGCGGCCAATGAAAATCCGAATATTGCACCAAAAATCGCGCCAAAAAGGGTAAACCGACGAATCACCGATGGTCGTTCGCCGAGCACTTCATCGACGCCTTCTATTGGGATTGGCGACATTAGTTCTGGCCGGGGGTAACCCGCCTGTTGCAATTTCGCGGCCGCTGCTAATGCGGGTTCTGGTTGGGTAAAAAGTCCTACTTGGTGGTTTGCCATTGACTACCTCCTTGCTCATTGGAGTCGCTGGTTGTTGCCGCTAAAGGGTTTGAGGGGGCGGGCAGAGTTTCTTTAACTTCATAAATCGAGACACTGGGGAAAATCTTGACGAACAACATAAACAAGGTCACAAACAGCGCCAGCGAGCCAACCATGATCGAAATCTCCAGCAGACTTGGCACATACACTCCCCAGGCATCGGGCAAGTATTTTTTTGACATTGAAGTGCCGACAATCAAAAAACGCTCGGTATACATGCCAATATTAATTAAAATGGAAAGGATCAGCATTGGTACAAATGAGGTACGGAAGCGTTTGGATATCAACAGCAAGGGAGCGACCGCACAAAACAGTAGCATCTCCCAATACAAGGGAGCGTAAAATCCAAACATCTTGTATTTCATAGCTTCCAGCTCGGTAGAGGCACCGCTAAACCAGCCGGTAAATATCTCAAGCAGGTTGATATAGGTCCATATTAATGACAAGGTTAACAATAACTTGCCAAGGTTATCAAAATGTAGCGAGGTGATGTATTGACCAAAATTCATGGTTTTCCTAAGCACAAACATCACCGTTACGATCCCGGCAGTGCCGGAATAAATAGCGCCTACGACAAAGTAGGGGGCAAAAATAGTTTGATGCAGCGAAGGCACCACGGACATGGCAAAATCCCATGACACAATGCTGTGCACTGAAACCGCTAATGGAATAATCAACACCGCAAGAAAGGTGTATGCCAATCTCAACCGATGCCACTCACGGTCAGAGCCACGCCAACCCAAAGACAATAATAGATACATTCGATGACGCCATCCACGCGTCCTATCGCGCACGGCGGCAAAATCGGGAATGGTGCCCATATAAATAAAAATTGTACTGCCGGTCAGGTAGGTAGTAATGGCCATCACGTCGAACATCAAAGGCGAGCGAAAATTGGGCCACATACCCATCTGATTAGGGTAAGGTATCGCCCAGTGTAGAAACCAGGGACGACCGACATGGACCATTACCATGGTTGCTGCCACTATTAGTGAAAACAATGTCATGGCTTCGGCGCTACGATACATGGCCTTTCGCCACGGACTCTCGGTAAGGTGTAGCACACACGACAGCAAAGTTCCCGAGTGACTAAGTCCAATCCAAAAGATAAAACTGGCGAGATAGGTTCCCCAGACATTCGGGTGATTCATGCCGGCCGCGCCAAGGCCGTAATAAAGTTGATAAAACCAGGGGTATAAAAAACACACCAGGGTAATCGTAACGGCTATCGCCAGAGCAACGTAGTATCGTGTGCCAGTTTCTAGCAGCGAACGCAGCACGTCGTTGTTAACATCGGCATAAGTTAACTCTGCCTTGTCTGTGTTGGCATTCGAGTCCATCGCCGGTTCGATTATTGAGTTCTTATTAGCTGTCATCGCGGTTCACTTGATTTAGCACAACTGGATTTAGCGCCACTTTATTGGGCTCTACTTTTTTTAGGTAGACGACCGATGGCGAGGTGTTAAGCTCCTCCAATACCCGGTAGGCCCGTGAGTTACTCATGCGCTTTACCACCTGACTCTGAGGGTCTTTACGGTCACCGAAAACCAGCGCCTGTGTCGGGCAGGTTTGTACGCAGGCCGGTTGCACTTCACCATCTCGCACTCGACGTCTGCCATCATCCTTGGCATGGTCCTTGGCCTGGCGTATACGTTGAATACAAAAGGTGCATTTTTCCATGACCCCTTTTTCTCTTACTGTCACATCGGGATTTAATTGCTCATCGAGTGGTTTGTCCCAATGATGATTATTGTAGTTGAAATAACGTACTTCATAAGGGCAGTAGACTGCACATGCTCGGGTACCAATACAGCGGTTATAAACCTGGGCATTCAGTCCGTCCTGATTGTGATAAGTTGCGCTTACCGGACACACCGTCTCACACGGAGCGGCATCACAGTGTTGGCATAACATCGGGATAAAACTCAGCTTGATATCTGGGTATTCGCCCTCCCAGTAACGTTCAATGCGGAGCCATTTAATTTCTCTGCCTTTAGCGAACTCTTGTTCACCGACTATTGGCAAATTGTTTTCTGCCTGGCAAGCGGTGACACAAGCTCCGCATCCGGTGCAACAATCCAGATCGATGGTCATAGTCCAGGCGTAGTCGAGTTGTTCATCACTAGTTGGCTGACGGTTCTTGCGCCAGTTGTCTAATAAACGCTCCATAAAGTTCATGACAATCTCTCCTCAATGCCCATGGTTATAGCTCCCTGATCGGAATGCTGGTTAGAGCGGCAGCATCTTTGCCAACCGCTTCCTGCATACCCGATTGAGATGAGCTGGTTTGGATGATCTCTCGACCTAACTGACGTGAAGTCGCGCCGGTCTTCACTAGCGAAACTTGTTTTCCAGTGGCAAGAAGGCGCACTCGGGTTGCGTGCCAGGCAAGACTGCCAGTGGATTGATCGACCTGTGGAGAGAGTATTTGAATAGGATTGACACCGCGGTTTTGTGCGTAACGACCGTAGTATTGATGACCTTGGCCAATCGGAATCGCGATGACGTCTGGCCGGATGGCTGGGTAGATAAAAACCGGAACCCGCAATTTACCATGGGCTGATTCGACGTCGACTAAATCTCCTTCGCTAAATCCTAATCGTTTAGCTGTGGTGGGGTTGAGCTCCACCCAGGAACCGTAGACCACACTGGTTATCGGATCCGGCAACTCCTGCATCCAGGGTAAATTGGCACCGCGACCATCTTGTAAGGCGACTGATAAATAGGGATGCAGGATAAATGGGAAGTGCTCGCTGTCGCCAGAAAATTCAGGCATCGCCACATCAAGCCGGTTGATGAGCGATTTATCAAAGCTCACCGATTGCTGTTCTCGATGTGTTTTTTGTCCCCACACGCCGGCTTGCAAAACTTCCTGCCAGAAGGACTCAAAACTTTTTCCCTCGATACCTTTTGAGCTTTGTGTATAGAGATGGCGCCAGCCGTGCTTAAGATAATCCTGCATATTCTCCCAGGGCATAGCCTGGTCAAAATTGAGCTTAGCAGCGAGCGCTAAAATCGTATCGCCAGTAGCCTTGGTATTATATAGCGGAGATACCACCGGCTGAGAAATGCTGCCGATCGGAAATCCGACCCCAGGTTCTGGAAAGTCATCACCCCAGCTCTCCAGATAACTGTGACTCGGCAGAATAATATCGGCCATCGCTGTGGTTTCATCCATAAAGCTGGACAAGCTGACCACTAACGGAATTTCAGCCATGGCTTGCTTAAATTCGACGGTTGCAGGTAAGTTAAATACCGGGTTGCAATCATTGACGACTAGCACTTGAATTTTTCCCTGGCGAGCTTCTGCAGCGAGCTGGGTCATTTGTTGTAGACTTGCCTGGTGAGAATTAGAGGGCTGGCCAACGACTGGTGCTGAATTAAATATTATGCCGCCAGTTTTGCCTAAATTGCCCACCAGATAATTGAGCAGGTTGATTGCTATCAGATTATCCACGCCATTGGTGTGGTTAGCGGCGCCGCCGCCGATGGCCAGGCTGGCCTCGCTATTGGCAAAGTTATCGGCAAGAGTCCTTATGGTATCAGCACTTACCCCGGTTAGATTGGCCACTTTGTCGCTAGTGTAATCTTGCAGGGCCTTAGTCCAGCTGTCCACATCGGTGCCTTTGTAGTGGCCGCTATTGACGATCTGGTGAGCGAGTCCCAAGGCTAATTGACCTTCAGATCCGGGTTTAGCGGCAATCCACTCATCTGCAGAGGCGCCGCTGAGCGACATTCTTGGTTCGATTTGCACAAAGTAGCCGCGACCATCGGGATGACCCTGGCGGCTGTGTCCATAGCCAAGGCTGTGATGTACCGGCGATAACCAATTAGTCAGATAGTCAGCGCCGAAGGATAATAAATATCGGCTGTTTTTAATGTCGTAATAGGGCAGTAATTGCTCACCAAACAGCTTTTTATTGGCCTTATAAAGTGTGTGTGGATGGGCGAAATCAAAGTAGATCAGACGCTCAGATCCTAATTGCGCCATAAATAGTTCGAACAAATTGGCCAGGTGACCTCTTACCCCAGTGCTAAGAAAAGCTATCTGGTCGCCTTGACCTTTGGCAAGCAAATGTTGCAACTGGTTAGTCACCTTGTCTAAACCGTTTTGCCAGCTGGCGGGAATCCAGTTAGCATGGCCAGTGTGTACTGTTGCAGCAGACAAGGCCGATAACTTGCTATCACGCAGCATGGGTTCGGTCAGCCGATCGGGGTTGTATAACACTTGTAATCCGGCCTGGCCTAGCGCACAAAGCCGGCCTTGATTCACAGGATGAGCCGGATTGCCTTCGATTTTTTTGGCCCGTCCCTCACGGGTGCGTACTGAAATACCGCAACCTGCCGGACATAAATTGCATATTGTGTTGTACCAGGTTGCGACCCCCGGACTGTAATCTTCAGGCGCGACAACCGCAGGGATCAGGTGCTCAACCGGATGCTTGATGGATTCGGCCAACATGAAGCCAGTGCCGATACCTATGCTACCAGCGCCGGCCAACTTGATAAATTCTCTGCGATTCAATTTTGACATTGCATCTCCAATTACCTATGGGTTCACTCCTTAGGCGACCCTGGTTTAGTGGTCAACCAAATTGAGGGTTAACTGAATTTTGGGCTGACTAGTTTGTCACTTGTGACAAGTCAAACAATCCTGACCATTTTCTACTTTGTGTTGTTGATGGCAGTCGCGGCATAAACCCATTTGCAAAGGTGCCTCGCGACTTACCCGTTGCATGGTTTCAACGGGTCCATGGCAGGTCTGGCAAGCTAACCCAGCCGCCACGTGACGCTTGTGCGGAAAATAAACGAAATCCGGCAGGTCATGTACTTTGACCCAGGGAATAGGCTCTTTATTTTCCCAATAATTGAGCAATTTCCTGATTTGCGGCCGATCGCTGGCAACTACCTGGTGACAGTTAACGCATTTATTCACACTAGGTACCCCGGCAGAGGGCGACCGGCGCGCTTCAATATGGCAATACAGGCAGGGGATCTGATGGTCGCCTGCATGGATTTTGTGGCTGAATTCGATCGGTTGCTCTGGACTGGTGCCGGGAAAGAAAGCGGCATTTGCCCAATAGCCAATCACCAAACCAAGCAAGCCAACGACGAGTACCACCAAGGTTGGTTTGAGTGCGGCTAAGGTTGGTCGGATCGAAATATTCATTGACCAGGATCCTGTACCAGAATGGGTGGTTGCTGGCAAGTTGGCTGGTTATCAGCTGTCTGATTATCAGTTATCTGGTTTTCAGCGAGCAAGCCGAGTGTTTTGCCAAACTTCTCGCCGAACTGGTGGATCAATTTGGCAACCTCGGTATTTTTTGTCGCGCGCAAGTATGTATTCGCCATTGTGTGAATGACCTGGTAGAAATAAAGATCCATCTCATCAATGGTCATATCCTTGCTCCACAGATCAATCGCGGCGGTGGTTTTTGTTTGACTGTTCCACATCGACAGCATGACCGCTTGTGCATGGGACGGCCCTGTTTGTTGTGAATCTGACGCTTGCCACAGGATCTGAGTCGGTAGATCGTCATTGTCCAGGTCGATGGTCAGTTGAATATTTGCAGTTCTAGACATCAATCGATTCCTTTTTTGTACTTCTAATTCGAAAACACTCTATAATTTAACGGGTTTTAGCAATCCTTCAGCGGGATACAATATGTATAATTTTCTTATCATCTTGGTTATGTTGGCGATCCTCGTCAGTCTGGGTTTCGGACTGTTTTTTCTGGTACGAGACCAGGGCAAAACCCAACGTACAGTGATCGCGCTCAGTGTGCGGGTAGCCTTATCAATCTTGCTACTGGCTCTGCTTGCCTGGGGGTTATTGTTCGATTTTTTGCCTCCCGCTGGTTAGCATGTTCACATTTTAAATCCCCATTGCTTATGCCGCTGCGCTTAAAACCAATACACAAAAGTAAATAGAAATAACCAAACCACATCGACAAAGTGCCAGTACCAGCAGCACGCCTCAAAGGCGAAATGTTTTTCTGGGCTGAAGTGGTGCTTAATACACCTCACCCATATGATCGCTAACATAACGGTTCCCATAGTCACATGGAAACCGTGAAATCCGGTTAACATAAAGAAGGTCGAGCCGTATATTCCTGCTCCCAGACTAAGACCCAGCTGGTTGAAAGCGTGTTGATATTCCACCACTTGCAGGGTTAAGAAAACCACTCCCAGCAGCACCGTAATCGCCAGCCAGATTAACAATGCGATTTGTCGTTGATTCTTAAGCGCCCAATGGGCAAAGGTCACGGTGATGCTGCTGCTCACCAAAATCATAGTATTAATTAAAGGCAGTCCCCAGGCCTGCATCACTTCATTAATATTTCCATCGGGGGTGATAAACAGCGGCCAGGTATCGGCAAAATCTGGCCATAAGAACAGGTGAGTTTCAAGGTTATTACCTGCGCCAGCCAGCCATGGCACGGAAATAATCCGGGCATAAAAAAGTGCGCCAAAAAAAACCGCAAAAAACATCACTTCAGAAACAATAAACCACAGCATCGCAAGGCGATAGGAGCGGTCAAGCAGACCGCTGACTAAACCTTTGAGAGATTCTTTAATGACAATGCCAAACCAGCCGAACATCATAAATACGACCATCGCCACGCCGGTGAAGAAAATAATCGGTGCTATGCCTTGCTCAACTTCAAATTTACCCGAACTCTGTTGGATTAACCCTGCGGCGCCAAAAGCCGTTAAAAACAAAGCGATCGAGCCAATGATTGGCCAGGCACTCTGGTGCGGAATGTAATAGCGCGGTGTGTATGTCATAACTGTCGCTTCATAAATAATGGCTTCATAAGGATTTACTCATTCGGATTCACCGCTAATACTGTCTTCAAGGGGTTCAATTGTTTGGTCAAAAGGAGGGGGCGTCTCGAAAGTATGCAAAGGTGCCGGGGAGGGCACTGTCCACTCTAATCCATCCGCACCTTCCCAGACCTGGTCGCTGGCCGGTTTGCCACCACGAATAGTCTTTACCACAATGTACAGAAATAACACTTGAGTTAACCCCAGCAGACCAGCACCGATACTGGAAAGAATATTAAAATCGGCAAATGCCAGAGAATAGTCGGCAATTCTTCGTGGCATGCCTGCCAGACCGGAGAAGTGCATCGGAAAAAAGGTTAAGTTGACGGCAAACGCCGCGCTCCAGAAATGGATTTTCCCCAGTCGCTCATCGTACATGTGACCGGTCCACTTAGGTAACCAGTAATACACCGCAGCCATGGTGCCGAAGATAGCGCCCGGATATAAAACATAGTGGAAATGAGCGACCACGAAATAGGTATCATGGTATTGAAAATCAGCCGGTACCAACGATAACATCAGTCCGGAAAAACCGCCGATAGTAAATAGTATGACAAAACCTAGCGCGAACAGCATCGGTGTTTCAAAGGATAATGAGCCACGCCACAGAGTAGCCACCCAGTTAAACACTTTTACCCCGGTCGGCACGGCGATCAACATGGTGGAATACATAAAAAATAACTCACCAAATAGTGGCATGCCGGTGGTGAACATGTGATGTCCCCAGACGATGAAGGACAAGAATGCGATCGACGCAGTGGCGTAGACCATCGAGCGATAACCAAACAGCTTTTTACGGGCAAAAGTTGGGATGATCTGCGAAGCGATACCGAAAGCCGGTAAAATCATTATGTAGACTTCCGGGTGGCCGAAAAACCAGAATATATGCTGGAACATCACCGGATCACCCCCCCCGCTGGCGGCGAAAAAACTGGTACCAAAATGGCGATCGGTCAACATCATAGTGACCAAACCGGCCAACACAGGCATCACCAAAATCAGTAAAAAAGCGGTGATCAACCAGGTCCAGACAAATAATGGCATCTTCATCAACGTCATCCCAGGGGTTCGAAAATTGAGGATGGTAACGATAATATTGATCGCCCCTAATACCGAAGAGATCCCCATCAGGTGTACACCAAAAATGAAGTAATCGGTGCTGGGTGGTCCATAGGTGGTTGATAAAGGGGCATAGAAAGTCCAGCCGAAATCCGGCGCGCCGCCTGCCATAAAGGGAGATGACAGCAGCATGGCAAAGGCAAAGGGTAGCAACCAGAAACTGAAATTATTCAGCCTTGGCAAAGCCATATCAGGTGCGCCAATCATCAACGGGATCATCCAGTTAGCCAACCCCACGAATGCCGGCATGACGGCACCAAATACCATCACCAGACCGTGTAAAGTGACCATTTGATTGTAAAACTGCGGTTGAAAAAACTGGATACCGGGTTGGAACAATTCGCTACGCATCGCCATTGCAAATGCCCCTGCAATAAAAAACAGGGTAAAACTGAGCCACAGGTAAAGGGTACCGATTTCTTTGTGATTGGTGGTCAGTAACCAACGGGCGCAAAAACTCAGTAATGGGTGTTTGCTAGGTTGTGAAATATTTGGCGCATTAGTCATAATTCAGGCTCTCCCTAACGCGCCAGATAAACGGTCATTGGTTGGATGATCTGCTGGGTGTGATTACCCCAGGCGTTGCGTTCGTAGGTAATGACAGCCGCGATATGAAGGTCGGAGAGTTGTGGTGCCCAGGCTTGCATTTCGGTATCAGTTTTTCCGTTCATCACCCGATCCAGATGTTCCTCCATATTGCCCGTAACAATGGCACTGCCGGCCAGTGCCGGGTATTTGCTGTTTTGGCCTAAACCGTCTGCTTGATGACAGGTTGCGCAATGCTCTAAATAAACCTCTTCCCCCAGCGCTATTAATTCAGCTATGTCCCATTGTTTGTTGCGATCAGCAACGGCTGTGGCTGAGGCGAGTTGGATCGCCAGGCGTTGCTCGGCTATCCACTGGTCAAATTCTGCTTCGTCAATCACCTCTACCACCACCGGCATAAAAGCGTGTCCTTTGCCGCACAATTCAGTGCACTGGCCACGGTAGGTGCCCGGTATTTTGACCCGAGTCCAGGCCTCATTGATATAGCCGGGTATCGCGTCCTGTTTTACTGCGAGATCCGGCACCCACCAGGAATGAATGACGTCTTTTGAAGCGGTCAGAAAGCGGACTTTCTTATTGGTGGGTAATACCAAAGGTTTGTCCACCTCAAGCAAATAATGTGGGCCTTTAGGCGCGAGGTTATCAATTTGTTCCTGGGGGGTCGATAGTCTGCTGTAATAGCCAAAATCCGCCTCGACATATTGATAATGCCACTTCCATTGAGAACCAGTAACCAGTACCGTGAGGTCTGAGTCATGATTATCTTCAATCTGGATCAAGGTTGAGGTGGCGGGCACCGCCAAGCCAATCAGAATGAGGGTTGGGATCAAAGTCCAGAGGATTTCTACACTTAAATTGTCATCAAAATCGGAGGGTTTCGGACGCCTGGAACGGTGATGCGCATAGAAAGAGTAAAACATGATACCGAAGACAATAATTCCGACAACAACACAGACCCACAGACTGAGGTGGTGAAGCTGCAGCATACGCAGGCTCATATCGGTGACCCCTTCGCGCAAATCCATTTCACTGGCAAAGGCGCTGTAAGGAGCTATCCACAAGACAGAGATGGATATTCCACACTTTAGTCTGTTGGTGATCAGAGTTACGCTTCTCATAATCCTTTTATCCGATATTATTCGTTTTGTTGCCGGTTACGTCTCACTCTTGTACGCCATAAAAACTAAGCGTCGTTTTTTGTTATTAATACAACATCGAAATATTTGGCCGATGTCAAAGAAATTGTCGATATTAGCGGTTCAGCTGAACCACCGTGCGCAGCATTTTATTACCATGCCAATCGCGATAACGTATGGTGCTAGCGCGTTGCAGCGAGCCTTTCCAGTCGCCGCGATAAGCCAGTACAAAGACTTCGCCCTCAATTTTTGCCTGCCAGGAGACTCCCTCCCAGTCGATGAAAGCCAGACTGACATTGGCATGACGGCTCCACTTAGAGGAATTTTGCGGGAATTGTTGAAACATACCGCCGGTGATCCAGGCAGTCCATTTTTCATTGTTCCAGGCGATAAATTCCATCCGGTTTTGCGCCCAAGGCTGATTCGCAGAACTGCTGCCTTTGTACGAGTTTGCCTCAAATGTCAACTTGGCGGCGCCGATAATCACCAGCGTCGTCGCTAACAGGCTTAATACAAACTTAACCATTGATCTTTCCCAATCACCCTATGGCGAAACTTGCGAAACGGGTCACGACTTAGTCATTAGTGTATACCCAAATTGTGGCTTTTGCATTTTTTCTCTGTCGAAGCTGTCACTGAGAGCGAAAAATTCACCGTGGAGTCATCTAAATCGACGGAATTTACCCTCAAGTTTTGCCCTGTTCTATCTTCGTTGCGGTTTAAGCAGCAGTTATAATTGCTGATGGATCTACAACTAAAGAGGAAAATTAGGCGTTGATCGGCTACAATAAGAACAGGCGTCGAAGTACAAAAATCAAGGAGCAAATTATGTTCTATTTGAATTCCATCACTTCCCGGGCAACCAGTAAAGTTTGTCGTATTGGTCTGCTAATTCTACCTTTGCTGGCTGTTTTTTCACTGTCTGCGGCAGACAATCAACGAAACGTTGGCGATATCACCATTCATTACAATGTGCTAAGTGCAGCGCTTATTCCGGCAGAAGTGGCGCTACTCTATGATATAACCCGTAGTAGTCGTACCGGAATCGTGAATATTAGCGTTAAGAAAAATGGCAAAGCCGTGGTAGCTAACATCTTTGGTAACGGTAAAAACCTGACGGCCCAACTAAAAAAGCTCAGCTTTAAAGAAATTAAAGAAGGTGATGCGGTTTATTACATTGCTACTTTTTCTTTTAGAAACAAAGAGAATTTAATTTTTGATTTACAGGTGCAGCCAGAAAAGAAAGGTAAACTGCTGTCGCTAAAATTTAAACAACAACTTTATACAGAATAGATCTGAGCCTGTTATACCATAACTATTCGTTCCTCCACTCTTAGAGCAGATGACCAAAACTCCTGATATTATGAGTCAGGAGAAAGAAGTGGTGCTCGTATACCTGGCCACTATTGTTGATATTTGTTTTGCTAACACATCGAAAAAGTTACAACGCAGGGACGTCTGTGCAGGTGAATACTTATGACCTGTGTCGGAGTACTAGTATTATTTGAAGGGAGATAAAAATGGAATACTATATTGCCTGGTGGAATTTAGAGAATCTTTTTGATGTTTTCGAATCAAAAGAACGACCAGAGTGGCTTCAAAAAAAGCTAAATAATGAGCTAAAAGGTTGGGATGAAACAGTTTTGCGAGCTAAGACAAAACAACTGGCTTCTGTCATATGTTTAATGAATGATGGCAACGGCTCAGATTTATTGGGTGTTTGTGAAGTTGAAAGCAAAGTTGTTCTTGAGAAATTGATCAATGAAATTGAGTTGCCAGATAGAAATTATTCTATCGTTCATTCAAACACCAAAGATGCTCGAGGAATTGATGTTGCTTTTATTTACGATAAAAAATTATTTAAAAAACCAGCCAAAAGAGACGTTTTCAGCCACGTAGTCCTGAAACGAAATGCAACTCGCGACATAGTACAAGTTAATTTCAAAACCAAATCAACACTCAAATCAGATTTGGTTATTATAGGTAATCATTGGCCTAGCAAACTCGGCGGCGATTTAGAAAGTGAACCTTATCGAATCATTGCAGCAGAAATTTTGAGTTACTGGATTGAGCGAATTAGAAGCAAATTTGATAAAGACGTTGCTATTATCGTTATGGGGGATTTTAATGACGAACCATTTAATCGCTCTATTACCGACTATGCATTAGGTCAAAAAGACTCTTCAATTGTAAAATCGAAGCGAGTGCAGAAACCCTATCTTTTTAATCTGATGTGGTCTTTACAGAAAGATAACAGTGGGACTCACTATTTTGATGGGTGGGCAATGTTAGATCAAATTTTAGTTAATCGACCATTGCTTAGAAATGAAGGGAGTCTGCATTTGGTCCCGGATTCTTGTGAAATATTTAAAACTCAAGCGATGTTAAAATTTGAAAAACCACGGAGATTTGGTCGTCCGTCCAAGGCTAAAACCTTTGATCTGGAGGGATTTAGTGACCATCTTCCTGTTTCTGTAAGAATCAAAGAATCTTAGTCCATCAGAAAGAGTAATAAGCTTAACTAACCCCCCCTCTCCCTTTGGGAGAGGGGGGGTTATGCTTTATAAACTGGATACTAATTAGGAACAGCTATTTAGCTTGCCTTAAAAGTAAAGGCTTGAAAAATCCGTCCATCGGTTACATCTTTTCCAAAATGCTCACTTGCCGAATGCAATCGATTAGCTGGAAAGACCACTGCACGGTTAAATTGATAGCCGACTTTGTCCGTTTCAATAAAACGTTTTCGGTAGGTTCCATCTCTGTCCAACAGGTCTTTGAGTGCTTTTTTACTAATACCGATCTGCTTAGCGTACTTTGTAGTGGGTCCAAACTCCGCCCCGGTTTTTCGATGTTTAAAAAACGACGTGCCCGAAGTGACTGGCACATTTTCGGTCATGTACACCAGGCAAACATAATGGGAGGCTGGTGCGTCCCAATGAATCCAAGGATTTTCTTTTTTTACGCCAGAGTCAAATGCCATATAATACGTCCCATTATCATAAGGTGTTCCCACAGGCATCTGAATATGCCTAATTTTCAGCCCTGTTTTTTTCTCCAGCAGAGAAACAAAATTATCCGGAAAATATCCCTGGGTTGTTCGCCAGCCAATGATATTATCTGGTTCCACAAACTCCATACTTAGCGCTTTTTGTCTGATCGCTTGAGGATTAGGATAAAAATTATCAATGACGATTAACGATCGCATACCAGCTATTCTCTTTTTTTGACTAAATGCGTACGTTCAGTGATACTACTTTATCGTTGCAGTAAAATATAGGAGAAAGGTAGCTGCTTCAAAAATAAAGGATAATATTAATTCGAGATATAATGAATCTAGGTCACTTCAAATGATTATTCATTCAAGCATTCTCTTATCAAGGGTATCGTGAATGTAAAGGAGGACCCTTTTCCCAGAGACGTTTCGATTTTGACGTCTCCTCCTAATTTTTTTAGTTGGTAATAAACTTCAGATAATCCTATCCCACGCCCAGAATTAATAGTGACTTCACTGGCACCGCTGAATCTTGTTTGGAATAGTGTCAATAATACCTGGTTTTCCGTTAGCAATGAAGGTGTCACCTCATCTCCTGTAATTCTCTGTCTAACTTTATCAATGTCAATCCCGCAACCGTCATCCGAAAATGTTAACATAAATCTGTCTGCTGATTTTTCGACAAAACAGTCAATTTTCCCGCCCGGTGGTTTGTTTAGGTGTTCTCTTATTGCTGGAGGTTCGATGCCGTGTGCCACAGCGTTTCGAAATATATGAATAAGTGAAGTAAGAAAGTCTTTGTAAATAGACTCATCCAAATTGATATTGTCTCCTTCAATTTCAATTGATTCGATTCTTTTGTTGGTCTCGATGGCTTGGTTTTTAGCCGCTATTGCGTGGGTCTTTAATGAGTTAAATAAATCGATCTTCTTTAAATTAGAAAGTAACTCGAATAGCTTGTCCTTGTTTTCGAGATTTATAATTAGTTCTGTTAGGAGTTCATCCTTTATAACAAATTGACGCCGTGATGAAAGAAAATCAGCCTCGAGTCGCTCACAAATAATCGATTTTTCCAGGTTGAACGCACTGTACACATCGCTTGATTTCAAAAGACCAAGAAGAGCGACACTCGGAATTTTTGTTTGACCGTCAAGTACGCTCAGAAATGCATCGATATCATCCTCTAGCTGATGCAAGCAAGCGGCGCTTTTGTCAAAACGAAATTGCAAAAGCAGGCCTTTAAATGTATGGACCTTTCGATAGAAGGTATTTAATTGTTTAATGTCAAAAGATGAATTCTTACCAGAGGAATCGTGTTTCGACTTTCTGAAGAAGGCCTCAAAGTCCTGAGTGATCTGGATGATTTCATTTTGATGGGTTAATGCGTAGATCAATTTTTTTTGAATCTGCTGTTCTTGTTCGAGTTTTGTATGAAGCTGTTCTTGTCGGGTTATATCCACTGCTATTAAAATGATTTTGCTGTCTTTTGATTTAAATTTCAATTCCAGAGTTTTCTGATCTAATTGTATAGTTTTCGGCAGTAGTTCTATTAGCAGTTTTTTTTGTTTTCTTTATTTGTCAAAAAAATGAATTGTAAGCCCTTTAATAGTGTTTCGTGTTGTTTGCCACCATAAGGAAAGAGTAATTTATCTATATTTTTTTCTGCAATGTCTTCCATTTGAAATAGTTCCAGGCACTGTAAACTGAATTCTGCTTCAACTTTGAGATCGGATCCAAAGGAAAGAAATCCTTCTCCGGAACTATTTAGTAATACTTTAATTTTTCGCTTAGCTATTATCGCGGTAGCCTTTGCCAATTCCATTTGCCTATTTAGTTCGGCTAGTCGCCTATTCCAGAATACAAATAAAATGAGCAGCGCTAAAGAAATAAAAATGATTTGCCAAAATAATGTATAGTCAATTCCTTTATTGTATTTAATTGCTCGACGGCTAAGCATGATTTTTTGGATTTCTTTTTTGTCTGATGCGTCTACTGCTTTTTGTAATATGCTATTTAACAGCTTATCTGACCTTCTGGTGCCCAAAGCGGTTACATTGTTGAATTGACTCGGTAATCCTCCGGCAATTTTTAGTCCCTTAAGTTCGTAAAGTCTCATATCTTCAGCTGTTTGGGAAATACTTGCAATTGCAGCAAACGCTTTTTTCTGGCTTACCATATTAAAAGCCTCAATGGTTTTATCTGTTTCGATTAGTTTGATATCGGGGTATTCAGCGATTAGTTTCTCGATAAGGATCCCCCCTTTTTGAACTGTGAATTTCTGATTCAGGTGATTAAGTAGGTCTGAAATGAACATCTGTTGGTCTGAAGTAACAATAACGGATTCTTCTTCAAAATAAGGAGCCGTAAATAGCATTGATTTGGCACGCTCTGATGAAGGTGTTATCCAGGGTAAAATATCACATTCATAGTTTTGCAGGGCTCGTAAAGCATCATTCCAGGAGTAGGCCGAGCTAAATGAAACTCTAATGCTATTATTAATCAAGATGTGCGACATCACTTCTCTCGTTGGTCTGGATAATCCGATAATATCGCAGATAATAAAGCTACTGCTGTTTACTAAATTGAGTTCATTTTTGGAAAATTTAATTTGTTTGATATTGATATCTGAATATTTCAATAACAATTGTTGTGAATTTAAGCCTAGCTCTTCCGGATTATTGCTATTAAGTAGTGCATATTTTTGATGAGAAAGGTGTTCGACCGAAGAAACCTTTTCTTCGTCAACTTTATGAAAGGCGGTAAAAAGAATTTTCCCATAAAAGTTATTGGCGCTTATTAGTGAACGGTTGAAATGTTGGAGTGAACTAACGCCAGGTAATAATAAAGCAGCATTTTTAGTTTTATTTAACTGGTTATGCAAGTTATTTAGACTTACCGGCCGGGGGTCTATGGTGATCTTAAAAACGTCTTCGAGTCTTTGTAATATTTCTATCAATATTCCATCCAAATCCTCGTTATCATTGATAAAGCTGTAAGGCTCTAAGTTTTTATTAATAAAAACAGTTAGTTTATCAACGGAGTTTTTTGAAAAGGTGGGCGTGTCTTCTGAAAGGAAGGAAGAGGCGCTAGGCATCTGCTGCTTATCCGCAAGAGATGTTCTCCAAGCCTTGGTCAAGAGTATAATTAGAAAAATAAATAAACTGTATTTTAAAATATTTTGCACAGGCAATCCGTTTGCTAACCATTCAAAGTAACAACCCTATTTCTACCTTGATGTTTGGCTTGGTATAGAGCTTTGTCAGCTCTTGCTATAAAATTATTTAGTGCTTCTTTGTTTTGATAAGTTGCTACCCCAAAACTTCCCGTTATAGAGCCGACTTTTGGAAAATTGGCATCACACAAGGAGTTGCGGAGTTTTTCGGCTACACCGCTGGCATCTTTCAGGTCGGTTTCTGGACATACCACTAAGAACTCTTCTCCGCCCCAACGTCCTGCTGAATCGTTTGCACGTAACTGAGATTTGATGACTGTAGCTGTCTGAATGAGCACCTGATCGCCGGTCAAGTGGCCATACTCATCATTAACCAGCTTGAAGTTATCCAGATCAATGATGATCAGGGATAATGGACGAGCATACCTGTCTGAACGGGTAATTTCCTGGACTAAGAGTTGGTCCATTTTAAGCCGATTGTATAATTGAGTAAGTGGGTCGGTTATTGAAAGTTTTTCTAGTTGCCTGTTTTTTAAGGCGAGTTCTGCATGTGCTTCAGCTAAATTATTTTGAGTTTGCTTTTGCTGAGTAATATTCACTCCAATAGTGTATTTAGCTATTCGACCGTCGGGCCAGCTGACACATTTGTCTTGCAATTGATACCATTGATCATCGACGTCATTAAATAGCTCGGTTACCAATGTATCACCACTTGGTCTACCGGTGGGAGTCAGTAGCTTTTTAATTGAGCAATGATTACAAGGGGCTTGTTGCTGATAAATGGCTTGGTAACACTTTTTACCTTCAAATGGTTCAATGATTTTTTTTAATCGGTGATTGACGAAAATCAAGTCAAAAGTATTAATGTCAGCAACATAAACATTAAATGGCATGGCATCAAATAAGTTGATAAAGAGACTGGACTCTATTTTGAATCGTTCTTTTTTCATCCTTGTATCACATTTTCGATAACTTCTTTTAATTTATCGCTCCTAAATGGCTTAAGTACATATCCAGATGCACCGGCATTAATCGCATCCATCACCATTCCTTCATGGCCATGGGAAGTCACCATAATGATTTTGGCTTGAGGAAAGTCCTGGATAATCGACTTAGTTGCATCTATGCCATTAGTTTCTGGCATTGTAATATCCATAGTCACTAAGTCCGGTTTAACTGTTGGAAAACTTTCCACTGCGTCACCGCCGTGACGACATTTTTTTACCACGGTGTGACCAAGAGTTTCCAACATAAGCGTCAATTTTTTTATGGTTATCCAAGAGTCGTCTACAACCATTATCTTTAAGGGGTGATTCATAAATTGTCCTCAATATAATTCAGTTCACTGTCGAAGAGTTTCTCCGGTCCAATACAATAAATTTGCATGCTTCCTTGATGGGTTATTACATCTGCAGTTAGGAACTTAGCTTGTTTATTACGATAAATTGTTTTTGCTTCGATAATCACCACCGGAGGAGTGAGCTGAATAGTTTTTCCTGAGATCGAGAATCTTTCCAGTGAATTACCAAGAACCAAATTGATCATGTCGGCAGCCGTTTCCTCAATGTACTCTTCTTGGGCTATATCAGAAGTATCGATGTCGGCAGTATAAATCTGCATAATTTTATTAATCAATGGTTGGTCGAAACTGAAGGCAAACAGCACATGCAGTTGACCTTCTACGGCCATTATTGAAGTAAGATACTTGAGTTTAAGACGTTGCACGTCATGAAATTGATAATTGACGGAGCGGGTTTTAATTTTGAATTCGACAGCCAGATATTGGTTGACCTGATCACCAACCCTTTTAATTAGCCGATTAACATCCGAGCTTAGATTCTGCATCCTTCAATCCTTTATTTTTTTACAATAAACCCGTGCTTTTTCTAAAGGCTCGATATTTTTCTCGCTAGCTGAGTATAGTCAAAAAAAACTGACAATTCAAATTTTAGCCTTGGCAAAATAATTTCACTTGTGAGTTATAAAAGAATAAATGATTGACCTGAATGAAAAATATCTACCCGAACTAACAATTATTTGTGACAATGTCGTTATTGTTCATAAGCGGAATATTTATTGACTAAATTCCGTTATTTTCCTGGCAAAATGGGAATAGAACTCTTTGGCAAAAATAATGTAATATGTTTATTATTTACTTTCTTTTTTAGCGTGCTCCATTAACTTTGTATCTGGAATCTACCATGAACGACGAAATCTCAACCCATCAAGCGGAAATTGATGAGCGAAATGTGAGTGTATTAGTTTCGGTCAACGGGCAGCTAGCATCACGCGATCAGGCGGTCGTTTCGGTCTTTGATAGTGGTTTTATGCTTGGAGATGGTATTTGGGAAGGAATGCGGCTTTATAACGGAAAATGGTCTTTCCTGGATGAACATATTGATCGGCTTTTTGAAGGCGCGATGGCGCTTGATCTGGATATTGGCATGAGCAAATCTGATCTTGTTGGTGAGATTGAAAAAACCCGTCACGCCAATAATATGAATACTGATGTACATCTCAGATTAATGGTCACCCGTGGGGTAAAAGCCAAACCCTTTCAACACCCATCCTTATCCCAGACTGGCCCAACCATTGTTATTATCATGGAACATTCCAAACCGATGTTACACCGAGGCATTCGTTTGGCAACTGTGCCGCATATGCGTGGCCTTCCGATGACTCAAGATCCCAAGCTGAATTCTCATTCGAAACTTAATTGTATTCTAGCCTGTATTGCGGCAGAAAAAGCCGGTGCCGATGAAGCGCTGATGTTAGATGTAAATGGTTTCGTGAATACCACTAATGCTTGTAATTTTTTCATCGTTCGTAAAGGTTCGGTTTGGACATCCACCGGCGATTATTGTATGAATGGAATTACTCGTCAAAAGGTGATTGATCTCTGCCGAGAAAACGATATTCCGGTGTTTGAAAAAAATTATTCTCTGGTGGAAACCTATTCTGCCGATGAAGCATTTCTCACCGGAACCTTTGGTGCACAAACACCGGTATTGTCAATCGATGGTCGGCAAATAGCTGATGGTAATATCGGTCCTATTACACAGCAAATTAGAAAATTATATAAAAGGCTTGTTGACGAGAATTGTTCATGAATGAGTCTATTGCTAACAAACAAAGTAAGAATATAGCCATGTGGTCTTGCCCTCGTAATCTGTCAACGGCGATGATGTATAGTTTTGCCCAGCGATCCGATTGCAGCGTGGTTGATGAACCTTTTTACGCGGCTTATTTGGCCGCCACCGGAATCAAACACGCAATGTATAACGAGATTATTCAAGATGGTGAAGTTAATCCTGAAAAAATCGCTGATTTATGTGTCGCGAATGTTCAACAACAGCCTGTTTTTTATCAAAAACATATGACCAAACATATGATCCCGTCGATTGATCGAGAATGGATCCATAATGTTTGTAATGTGTTTCTAATCAGAGAGCCTGCACGTGTTATCGCCAGTTACCACGCTAAACAGGAAGATCCAGAATTATCGGATATCGGAGTAAAAGAGCAGCTTGAGCTGTTCGATAGGGTTAGTGATAAAAACGGAAAAGCGCCAGTAGTGATTAATAGCGCCGATATATTGGTCGCGCCGGAGGCCATGTTGAGAGCTTTGTGTAAAGCCATTGATATCGAGTTTCAATCCAGCATGCTAAGTTGGACGGTTGGTGCTAAAAGTTACGATGGTGTCTGGGCGCCTCATTGGTATAAATCGGTTTGGCAAAGTACCGGTTTCGCCAAGCCAGATAATAAAAAAGTCCAGGTCCCCGATCATCTATTAGGCTTGCTTGAAACAGCGAATAGCTATTATGAACAACTGAAAGTATATGCGATTGGCAGTGACTGAGCAGAGAGAAAGCTTACTAAGAGAAATATTTTGGATATTGTGGCGTTGTTCCTCCTCGCAATATCAAACAACAGGGATAAAAACTACACTTATATTTCAATACAGCATAAGTGAGGCTCAAAATTATAACCGAATAAAATAACAATTTTGATGTCTGCTTTATCTCCAAAATTAAATCTAAATATATCTCAATTCCATGAGGTGTTTGATTATTAATCAACTATACTTTGCACTGTTGACCTCAGAGTGAACACTGACCAAATGCGATAGGACTGCCGTATTATTCCAATTCGCAGTTAGCTATTGGAGATTACAAATGGATACTCAAAATAAACGAATCGTGATTTGTTGTGATGGAACCTGGAATACCCCGGAAAAACCAACTAATGTCGTCAAAGTCGTTCGTAGCATTAAACCAATCGGAGCCGATGGTAAACACCAGGTGGTATTTTACGACCAAGGTGTTGGCACCTATAACGTGGTTGATAAAGTTATTGGTGGCGCATTTGGTAAAGGTGTTGAGCAAAACGTTTTAGATGCTTATCGTTTTATTGTACATAATTATCAAAGCGGCGATGAAATCTATTGTTTTGGCTTTAGTCGAGGTGCGTATACCGCCCGTGCACTTGGCGGTATGATGCATGCTATCGGATTGTTGCCAAAAGAAGAATTAGAGAGTTTACCTACGGCGTACAAATATTATCGTACCGCGCCTCAAAAAAGAGATCAACAGACCTATAGTCACAACGTCAAACCCGATATTAAGCTTATGGCCGTATGGGATACTGTTGGTTCGTTGGGCGCGCCGACCCCCATATTAGGACGACTTACTCGATCTTTGGTTGGATTTTTTGATACCCTCCTCAGCCCTGAAATTAAGAATGCCTACCACGCGCTGGCAATCGATGAAAAAAGAAGTCCTTTTCAACCCGCTTTGTGGACCGGTGAAATCAATTCCGATCAATGTGTCGAGCAGGCCTGGTTTGCCGGCGCCCATTCCGATGTAGGAGGAGGATATAAGGAGTCAGGCCTGGCGGATATCGCGTTAACCTGGATGGTGCATAAATCCCGACTGTTGGGGCTCGATTTTTCCGATGATTATTTAAACAATTCCGATAAAGTTCACCCAGATGTCACCGGTGAATTACATGACTCCTATAGCTTGCCTTATCGATTGATGGAAAAAATGGGCGCAAAAAGCGGTGTTAGACAACTACAAGGTGAACTGAATAATTCGCCGATTCATGTCACCGTACACGAATCGGTTATTCAGCGAATGCAGCAACTGGAAGATTATCGACCCGTTAATTTTATTGACACATTACCGGTTTCTCGCACCGACGAAAAACGTCGATTTAGCCGTTCTAAAACTAATCATCTTCGAGGGGCGGTGCAAATCGATAAAGAGTCGGTTGATTGTGAAATCCTGGATTATTCTGCGCTCGGAGGGGTGCAAGTCCATTGTAGTAAAGCCTTGAAAAAATCAGATACGATCGCCATTAGTTCGCCTAGATTTGCCAAAACCTTGGCGACTTGTGTTTGGCAAAAAGGCAATACCTATGGATTGAAGTTTGCTGCTTGAAAAAGACAAGGTATTGATCATTCTTTTTAAACCATCAATTGGCTAGGTATAATTGGTTAATTGCTCTGTCGGCAGATTGGGATGATGACCCTTAGGTTTCCCCAGAAAGATGCACAATAAATCAAGGAGTTATTAAAAATATAGTGGACTTTCATGGTGCTGATTGATCCGAATAATCGCCAAACCAAACAGATTAATGGATACACCATGAAAGCGAATAAAATTATTACTCAAAAAACAGATAAAACAGAATTTTATCCAACAGTTGATATTTATTCTGAGAATATCGATGAACTATTAGCGGAATGACATCATTCCTATAACTGGGAGAGAGCTCACGGCGCTCACAAAGACAAATCCCCTATGGAGCGCTACTTCGAATTAAGCGATTCAACACCGTTCAGTAATGAAGTGAGCAAGGAGTATGACCTCGATTCTGAACACATTCAGTTTCTCGTTAAGAATATCTTTGCTCTAAGATTAGGTGGGCCGTGTCAAGTTCGAATTCTCGGCCAAATGTTCTTCTTTTCATTTTAAACTCCTATCGATTGATATAATACCATCTAAAAAGGAGTCCGATCTTATTAGACCACTTCAAAAAGCCGAAGTGTTATGATTTCAAATAAACAACAAGATTGTATATATAACTCTTTGTTTCCTAATATAGACATTAAATTCAACGTTCTAGCATTAATTGAGTGGAACAACTATCAGAATTAAAATAATAAGGAGACTTGATACAGTGAATAATTCTCCATTTAAGAAAATACCACTAATTTTATTGCTATTTATGGTTTTCTTTTCTTCTGAGGTTTTGGCATCACAAGTATCTATTCGATTTGA
>CAZOBX010000025.1:23787-35298 GCA_964578045.1 uncultured Kangiella sp.
ACTTTCAATAAAGGATGGTTTATCGCAAAACACAGTTAAGTCGATCACTCAAGATCGAGATGGATTTTTATGGTTTGCAACTCAAGATGGTTTGAATCGTTATGATGGTTATGAGTTTAAGAGTTTCAGGCACGATCCTAACGACGATTACTCAATTTCTAATAACAACCTGGCTGTGATATTTGAGGATAGCAAAGGCAAGATTTGGATAGGCACTTATGGCGGCGGCCTGAATCTATACGATCCAGAAAATGAACGATTTATACACTTTTTACATAAGAAAACAGACCCTGACAGTTTAAGTCATAATAATGTTACCTCAATTGTCGAAGATAAAAAGGGCAATATTTGGATTGCTACTCGCGGAGGGGGGCTCAATAAATTTGATCCCAATACAGGGAGATTTGCGCATTTTAGACATCAAAAGGACGATGTCACCAGTCTTAGCAATGACTTTGTTTGGATAGTCTATATAGACACTAAAGGTGAGCTTTGGAGCGGGACAAACACTGGGCTGAGTAAATTCGATGTCGATACCGAAGGATTTGTTAATTACTTTCATAACCCCGCCGACGCTAATAGTTTAAGTGAACAAAATATATTGTGCATCATTGAGGATCGGCAGGGAGCACTTTGGATTGGAAGTTATGGTGGAGGTCTCAATCGCTATGATGCTAAAACCGGACATTTTAAGCATTTCAAACACCTGCAGTCAGACCCCTATAGTTTAAGTTCTGATTCTGTGTTTTCAATTATTGAAGATATTGACGGAACAATTTGGGTAGGGACTGGAGACGGAGGACTCAATCAATATGATCCAATAACTGACAGGTTTAATCATTATCGCCATAAAAAATTCGATTCGAATAGTTTGAGCTCTGATGCTGTTATGTCCATTTTTCAAGATAATCAAGGATTGCTTTGGGTTGGAACAGTCAATGGCTTAAATCGATATAATCGTAATACGAAGTGGTTTAATCATGTCCGCTACCTATCCGATGACCCGCAGAGCATCATAGAGGATTCTTTATCCTCAATTTTTGAAGACAGCCAAGGAATATTATGGATTGGAACCGATACTGGTCTTTATCGAATTGACCAAAAAAAAGACCTCTTTCAACAATTCATTCATGATGATTCTGAGCCTGACAGCATCAGTAAAGGTCCCATTGGAGCTATCTATGAAGATAGTCAAGGTCGGGTGTGGATCGGAACTTACGGTGGAGGTCTGAACCTATATCATGGCTCATCAGGCTCTTTTAAACATTTTACGTCCCAGCCATTGCAAACTCAAAGCTTGAGTAGTAATTTTGTTACCTCAATTGTTGAAGAGCGACCCGACCACTTGTGGATAGGTACGATGTTGGGGCTAAATCTTTTTGATACGAGAAATAGCGTTTTTAAACATTATAGAAACCTCAAATTGAATCCCAATAGCCTCAGCCACAATACCGTGTCGGCGCTTTATCAAGATGGTGATGGGGTTCTTTGGATAGGAACCTACGGTGGTTTGAACAGATACAACCCTGAAACGGATCAATTCAAACATTTTCTCCATCAAAAATCAGATACCAATAGCCTAAGTAATAATGCTATTTTAACTATCGTCAGAGATGGCAAGAGCAATTTGTGGATAGGCACAGAAGGTGGCTTGAATAAATTCCTTGCTGATAGCGAAACCTTTATCTACTTTCAAGAAAAGGATGGACTAGCCAATGATGCTGTTTATGGCATCCTTGAAGATCACCAGGCAAATCTTTGGCTCAGTACCAATAAAGGGATTTCACGTTTTGATCCAGCTAGCAACAGGTTCAAAAATTACGATGTTAATGATGGATTACAAAGTAACGAATTTAATTTTGGCTCTGCATTTCAAAGCAACAAAGGGGAATTGTTTTTTGGCGGCATCAACGGATATAACCGTTTTTCACCAAAAGATATTAAGGATAACCTCTATATTCCACCGGTTGTTCTGACGGATTTTCTTTTATTTAATCGGTCGGTGTCTATAGCTAGGCCAAAGGCTGTAAGACAACCTGAAGTTGCAATCAATTTAGAGGAAAGTAGACAGGCCAAAAACAGAAAATCGACTTTGCTGACTAATAGTATCACTCATACTAAAAACCTTGTGTTAGATCATACTGAATCTATGTTTTCATTGGAATTTTCCGCCTTAAATTTCCAAAATTCAAATAAAAATAAATATGCTTATAAAATGGAAGGCTACGATCAGGATTGGATCACCACCGACAGCCAGAAACGATCGGCAACCTATACAAGCCTGAATAGTGGCGACTATGTATTCCGGGTAATAGCATCGAATAATGATGGACTTTGGAATGAAATAGGAGCATCAATAAATATTAAAATCAGACCTCCCTGGTGGGGCTCGAATTTAGCCTATTTGGCCTATTTTTCACTGAGTCTATTTGCACTATATTTGTTCATCACATTTCGCACTCACTCTTTAATCAAACGCTCGAATGAGTTGGAACGATCAGTTAAACAGCGTACTTTGGAATTATCTTTACAGAAACAAAAAGTTGAACAATTATTATCACTTAGAGATAAAGATTTTGCCAATGTTTCCCACGAATTCAGAACACCTTTAACCCTGATTTTGGGACCTGTTGCGCAAATGTTACGCACTGAGCGACGACAGGAAAAGATTAATCGCTTAGAAGTGGTCGAAAGAAACGGTTATCGTCTACTACGCATGGTGGATCAATTACTTAACACGGAAACCTTTCGTGTCAAATCGATTAGTCAAAAAACGATTCAATCTTTTGGCGATACTATCGGCGGAATTGTCTCTGCATTTAGCGATATTGCAACCAATAAAAAACTCAAAATAGTGATCGAAAAACTTGAGAATGTCAGTTTTAGTTTTACTAAAGATGCGTTGGATAATATCATTTTGAATCTACTATCTAACGCGATCAAATTTACCCCAGCCGGTGGTCTCATAACCATTAGCTCTCAAAGAAACCATAAAGATGAGTTAGTGATCGAAGTAAAGGATACCGGGATCGGGATCCCGCAAGCGGAACAGGCCTCTATTTTTGAGCGATTTTCCCGGGTCCTGGACGAAAGGAGTGAACAAGTTACAGGATCAGGGATCGGTTTGGCTCTGGTAGAGGAAATAGTAAAAAGCCATCAGGGACGGATTGATGTGGAGAGTGAACCGGGTAAAGGTTCAACTTTCAGGGTTTATTTACCAATTATTGGTGAAGTTTCTTACCAGGTTGACACAGTTCCAAATGAGCCAATACACAAAGGATTAAATAGTGAACTTATTAGCATCGAGCAAAAGAATTTGGCAGGCCAGTTACCATCGCGCTCTACCAAACAACAAGAAAGAATAGTAGATAACACACCTATCAAGCGATTTGCGATAGAACGTAGGTTGAGCGAAATTAGCGCCGTTCAAAAAACAGTTAAAGAGGGAAACAACGGTAGTGATCCGATAGAATTAAAAACACTAAATGGGCAGTATAATAGTCAAACAAGTTTATTGATCGTAGAAGATGATCCAGATATGCGGCAATATCTGGTGGACTGTATTGGTACCGCTTATCAGGTTTTTATTGCAAAAAACGGTGAACAAGGTATCAAAATAGCGACTAATGAAATTCCAGATATTATTATCAGTGACATCATGATGCCTAAGATGGACGGCATTAAGATGACCCACCAGCTGAGAAATCAAGAAACTACCAGCCATATCCCGGTCATTCTACTGACCGCACGTGGTGACAAAAAAAGTCGATTGGCTGGATTACATGAGCAAGCCAGTGAATATCTGACTAAACCTTTCGACCCTGAAGAATTATTATTGCGGGTAGTTAATTTACTCTCGTTGCAAAAAAAATTACGCCAACAGTTTCTGCGAGAATTAAAAGTGTTGAAACTAAAAAATGGGACGCAAGCAGCTAATGGGATTGAAGAAGTCACACAAGAAATTGAACCAAGCTTGCAACAACAAAACCTTTTTTCAGTTGAGCATGAATTTATTAAACGGCTTGAATATTTCCTTGAGGAGAATTTTCAAAACCCTGATTTTAAAGTGGAAACGTTAGCGCAAGTTTTGTTTATTTCTGGACGCCAGTTAAGGCGAAAAGTAAAGGCATTGCTGGCTATTTCCCCCAATGATTATTTACGTAATTTTCGCTTAGAAAAAGCCGCTCTATTGTTGAGGCAGGGCAAAGCCGTCGGCGATGTTTCTCAACTAGTTGGCTACTCTTCTCATAGTAATTTTAGCCAAAGTTTTAAAGCGAAATATGGTGTTACCCCGAGTGATTTCAACGAATAATTGCTAAATGAGGTGGATTTAACGACGTTTTATGAGGTCGACATTACATTAAAGTTTTACAAGCTTTACCGAGACAGAGAATGGCGATCTTGCAGCAATTGTGAGCTGTATCACATTAGATATATGCACAATTCTCACAAACATAAACTATGTCCGGTTAGCGACAAACAATGTCCGAGTATCGATAACGGCTTTTGACTAAAATAAAATACTATTCAAGAATTCCAAGTGGCAGTACCCATAACATTTGATTTAACCTGGCTGATTTTCTTGAGTGTAGCCGAGTTCGCTTGAATTAATCCGAGGTAAACAATAATGAATAGTTCTATGGTTTTTGTATTACAACGAACCGCCAGTATTCATCTTAAAAATAATTTTAGTCCATGCAGTTTGCTCAATCTGTTGATTGTTTTAATATTTCTAATTAATGTCAGCGCTTGTGGAGGCGGTGGCAATGATGAAGACAACAGTAATATTGATAATCCAATACTTCAGATTAACAGTTTTTTGGTCTCTAATCCCAACATTACAGCAGGCGAATCAACAACCCTTAGTTGGGATGTGGATAATGCAACCAATATAGAAATATTGCCGGATATCGGGACGGTCGAATCTTCATCCAGTATTGTTATTACGCCATCAGTTACCACAACTTATAACTTAACCGCTAGTAATGAGCAAGAATCACTTGAACAAAGCATTACGGTTACTGTGTTAGAAATTACAGCCCCACCGATAAACAAGGCTCAGCAAGTCAGTTTTATTGATACGGATACGTCTCAGGCAAAAATTGGAGGCGACATTATTATTGTTAAAGCCGTAGATGAAAGCGATATTAGTGGATATCGCATTAGATGGGGGAACGGTGATAATTGTTCTTTAACAGGCAGCGATGTGATCGCTTCGCTACCAGCCACTGGAGACGATATTGTGTTTAATCTGGCACAAGGCACCAGTATTCCTGAAGGTGCAGTCAGTTTTATTGTAAACAGTTACAATAACGCAGGCGAAATGTCCGATTGCGACAATGTTCATGTGGTGATTCAAGATTTGCAATCGGAAGAAGATTTTCTTTACAGTGTTTGCGATACCGAAACTATCGCTTATCAGGTAGACGAGCGTGGATTACCACAATTGCAAAGCCACTCGCAGGCACCGGTCGCACTTTACCTTGATTTTGATGGGGGCACGTCTCTTGGAAAAGATGTACCGGTGTTTGATGAAGATGGTGATATTGATTCCTATAACACTGATGAACAGGCCGATATCGTTTGTTCATGGAAGCGGACAACTGAGTATTTCGCTGTATTCGATATAAATATAACCACACAAGACAGCGTCAGGGCAGCATCAGACGCCTGGGCTTGGATAGTCGTGGGCGGGACAGACGCCACTGCTGGAGGCAGGGCAAGTGTAGGAACCTTTGGCCGTAGTGAAAACCCCATTTCATGGGTGGTTGGAGCAAGGGCTCGTATTGGTAACAGCAACAAAAGCCGCTCGGTTGCCTCTGAGTTAGGCCATAATTTTGGTCTCTGGCATCAGGGGGTGTATGTTGAGGGTGAATTTGTAAGATTGAATGTTTGGCAGGGATTTGACGGGATTAGAGGCGCAATCATGGGGTCCGGCGATGGCATCGTTAATGGATGGCGTTACGGTCAAAACGATGGCTCTGGCGGTGAGAGCGATCTTCAGGATGATATTGCAATGATTCGAACAGCGATCGAAGCGTGGACTTCTAGTGATGGCTGGAGACCAGATGATTTCGCAGAAAATCGTGATTTTGACGCAGTATTATTATTTGAGCAAAGTACAGGAATAATCGAAAGACCTGGGGATGTTGATGTATTCTCAATAGACTTGATAGCCAGTGGTGATTTAACCGTAACAGCCAAACCAAGAGGGGTTTCCACACCAGACCTTGTGCTTTCGCTTTTTGATGATTTTGATAATATTTTAAGCGGTCCGGTGAATCTAGATTCTGTAGGCAGTGAAACTATTAGTATGACCAATTTGTCAGAAGGTCGGTACTACATTGAAATTTCGAGTACTGCCACTGATGGACCTTATAATGATAACCAAGATGCCATTTTAGGTGCTTACAAAATTGATGTTCTTGTTGATGACCGATAACCTGAAGCTCAATTCGACAATCAGTTCGAATGTGTTCATCATATAATAATGGTCAAAAGCTCGCGAATTCAATGTAATAAAAAGCGCCAGGCCCTTCGGGTTGCGGCTAATATATCACCACTTGTTGTCGCCTAAGAGTGCCCGTTATTTTGGATGTCCACATTCCATGGCATCAGTTCAACTTCATTGGATATTGAGTCCCTCAGGGGATCCGATAGAGTGCCTCATAGACTACAAAAAAATTTCTTTCTCAAGAATATAAGGCGCTTCCGAAGGTCACTCTAGCGGAAAGCTTCATTGTTCTGTGCTTTAATGTTTATTCAAATGGCTTTACCTTTGGTCTTTGGATTTTACTTTGGTTGGGCGCTTCTTTAGACTAAGTTTTCCTTTATTAATTGTCACAAAACTGACATCGGGGAAGTGATTATCAGCTTTGTCAGCAGCATCTAAGAACTGCTTATTTAGGTCTTTAACAAATTCCTTAGGATTATGATTAATTCCGACTTGTTCAGAAAACCCCTCTATTTCTTCTTCATTGTGAAACTAAAAATGCGAAAATAAAGACTGTTTTTTTCAACGTTTATATCTACTTTTTCCATCAAAGGGTTAAAAAACAGTCGATAATATTCGTTCCTCGGTAGGATTGTCCGGTTTGCGGCAAGCTAATCTCCTAATGATAGCGCATGTCTGTTCGACGGCAATAGATTGTCTGCTACGCGATAACGGTTTCTTTTTTAGTTGTGTCATATTCATAAGGTCCAATAAAATTAAATTATTTCAGGAGTTAGTTATGTCACAAAACTCAAAAGAACAATCTCGGTGATCCATTAATCACGCCGTAAAATGGATAGGATTAATGATCTGTCTGGTTTTACCTCAGATGGTTATTTCAGCCGATTTGGTGGGCACCCGATTACCCGTCAGTCTTGATATCCGGCAAGGCAATGCGAACTATCGAATTCCCATTGAGGTCTATCCGGGTACCGCAGGGTTACAGCCAGGGCTATCGCTTTTATACAACTCACAGGGAGCCAACGGATTATTGGGCGCAGGGTGGACCATGGGTGGCCTGTTTCAAATCAGCCGTTGTGCGAAAAGTATTATTACCGATGGGGTGAATTACGATGACGAGGACAGATACTGCCTTAATGGTCAACGACTTATAGTTGTCAATGGAGGAGTGTATGGCGTAAACGGTACTGAATACCGTACTGAAATTGACAGCTACAGTAAAATCATTTCAACCAATACAAGAGGCTCAGGGCCGGCTTATTTTGAAGTCTGGACCAAAGATGGTCTGTATAAAAGATATGGCTATGAGGGTAATGGCGCAACATCAAAACTAATCATTAGTGGTATTCAGAGCGTCCATACTTACGCATTATCTCTGGTAGAAGACCAATATAGAAATTCTATTTATTATACCTACCATGCCATAGGGGAAGAGTTTTATATTGAAAAAATCCAATACGGTCGTCCCAATACCAACGACCAGCGGGAAGTGAATTTTAGTTACGAAGCTCGTACCGATATAATAGGAGAGATAAAGAACTGTTAGCTTCTATTATTGATTTTAATGCGATTGCAAAAAAGTGCTGCAAGAGGTTTGTTTGATAGTGCAAGTAAAGATCGTTTACTTGCTAAAAGTGTAGCAAATTCAAAAGCAAGAGTAATTAGCACGTACATTGATCAAATTGAAAGAGCTGGGTGAAGCTCACTGTGAGTTCTAATCATTAAAGAATCAAAAATCAGGCTGCTCAAGCGAGCATTTACGAGTGCTTGTGTAGTGTGATACGACCTTGGAGTAACTATAAATCATGCAAAACTCGCTTATTGAATTAAAGACGTTAAATCCTTTAGACCCATCCAGAATTATCGCCAACGGTAATATCTTGAGATTGCTCAATCAAACATCCAACGATTGTAAAGTAGTAATTGATTATCAACCCAAATATGCTTTAACTAAAAAAAAATTAGTTGGCTTTGAAGCATTAGTTCGTTGGCGGCTTGAAGGCTTTGGCTTATTACAACCAAAAATATTTATTCCACTATTTGAAAAACGCCCTCAATTAATGCAATCGTTAACTCGTTTGATCATCAAAAAGGTTGTTAAAGATATCCAACAGAATCTTAAAGGTGCGATCGAATATCCGATAGCCGTGAATATATCTGCCAACGATCTTATAAATCCGACGTTTGTAGATTTTATTTGTTTTACTCTGAATAGACATAAAGTAGACGCACGATTTTTTGAAATTGAAATTACTGAGACGAACTTAATTCAAGATATAAGATTGGCAGTCAAACGTATCCGCGAACTCCGTGAGAAAGGTATACTGGTTTCTATCGATGATTTTGGGACCGGTTATTCATCATTAGCCTATCTGGGGTTATTACCTGTTTCCTATTTAAAGCTAGATCGTTTTTTCGTCCAAAATATCAACCACAGAAAAATTGCTATTATTACCCGAAACATTATCTCTTTAGCCAGAAAATTAGGGTTAAAGATAGTCGCAGAAGGTATCGAAAACAAAGAAGCGCTTCATATCTTGCAAAAGATGAACTGTCCACTTGGTCAGGGGTTTTTACTGGGAAAACCAAAGCCGAGAGAAACTATCAAGAAACCTTTTTATTATTAAGTCAAACATGAAATGTTAGGTGACCCTCACGAAAAAGATTATTGCCTAACCGTGTCCAAAGCACGATAACCTTTGGGGTTGACATATTTTATTTATACAAATAAGAAAACGGTCTGTTTAAGCTAAATGGATTTTCTTACGTTTCAATCAAGTTTCGTAAAAATAAGCTGATGCTAAAAATACGTAACTGTAAAATTTAACATAATTTCTGGACGCCAGTTAAGACGAAAAGTAAAAGCGTTATTGGCTATTTCTCCCAATGATTATTTACGTAATTTCCGCTTGGAAAAAGCTTCTCTGTTGTTAAAGTAGTGCAAGTCCGTCGGCGATGTTTTCCAACTAGTAGGCTACTCTTCTCATAGTAATTTCAGCCAAAGTTTTAAAGCGAAATATGGTGTTTCTTCGAGTAATTTCAACGAATAATTGCTAAATGAGATTCGTTTCCGTCTTTTTTCTACTGCTAAATGTCTAACCATTCTTATTCCAAGTTGAGGTTAATTAATTTTGTGTTTATTTGTTGATTACTTGATTGTAAATTATTGCATTTCGCAATGAGATATTTATAAATCGATCGTAAATAATTGCATTTCGCAATGAGATATTATTAATCTTTTTTGGTTAAGTGATATAACAAAACGTTCGATGGCCGATTTCCTACAAGTGTTTGTCCTTTTAACGATAACGCTGAATGACCAGTTTGTTATAGATTTCCTATGTAACCTGAACGTGGGAAAAATCATAAGTAGGCTCCCATTTTTAAACTTATCTTTATACACTGATAAATAGATGATCGAGAGCAGGGCAATGTTTTCTTGTTTATATAATATTAATCAGGGGAAAAATGTTATTTAGTTTCTTAGTAGACACTCAATATCAGTCAAGGCATAGCTTTCGGCTTTTACACTGCGCGAACTTAATTATCATATTGACATTTGTACTGAGTATTACTGGTTGTTGTGGTGACAGTGAGCAATATAATTATTGGATAAAAGGTTCGATTTTTAATGTTATTTGGAAAGAATTAGAAACATTGATTGATAAACAGGTTATGTCATTTTGGTTGAACTCAGAAATGGTATATTTGGTCTCTGTGTTGTTGGGTGTGTTTAGTTTGTTGTATGTATGTTTGTTGCTTATTTTTCGAACTTACAGATTTAGTCAACGCACGAATTTACTCGAAAAAATAATTGCAGAACGTACACAGGAATTATATCAACAAAAACGGAAGTTTGAACAATTATTGTCCATCAGAGATAGGGGTCATGATAATCAACTATTAACTACTCTGGTGAATAAACAAGCAGACCAAACTGGAATCAACCGCATTGAAACAGAGCGGTATTTTCCAGAAAAGCATAAATTTATCAAAAGGCTTAATTTGGAGCTTAGTAAAAACTTTCAGAATGCAGACTTTAACGTGACAAGCTTGGCCAAAAATATGTTTATGACCAGGCAGCAGTTAGCGCGTAAAGTTAAAGCGCTATTAACCATGCAGCCGAGTGATTATTTATGGAATTACCGATTAGAAAAATCGTTATTATTGTTAAAACAAGGAATATGTGTGGGTGATGTTGCTTTTATGGTAGGTTACGCAACTCATAGTAGTTTCACCCAAAGTTTCAAAGCAAAATACGGAACTGCACCATCAGACATTAGCACTAAAAATAAACATAGTTTAGGAATTAACTAGTCGGAGTGTATAGGCCGTTTTATTTACACTTTATACTTATAAAACACCAATCATCAGTTTTGTATTTATGATTTCTGTACAAGGCCTCTCAGTCGGTTCAGCTTGCTGGTGCCTATAAAATAGTATTAGATCAAAAGATCAAGTCGGAAGAACGAACTCAAAAAACACTATCAGTATCTACACAATTTCTCATCGATAACCAACTGGTAAGAGTTCCGTAAACAACAATTCATGTTCCGCTTACGACAATTAAACCGGTAGCTATAAAAATGTTCCATCAACTAAAAGACAATAAGACTTCAACGATAACAAATTCTCTCTTTTGTGGAATAGTATTCATTAACCAAGTGTTCAACTTGGCATCCGAGAGGAAAAATAAGTTTGCTTCTGAGTGATTGTATCGTACGACCACTCATCGATTTGTTTTTTTTGTAAACTAATTAATAAGAGGATATAAATATGACTATTTATTTTAATAGATCTACGGTTCCATGCTTATCGGTTGGTGCTTTTCAAGCGCAAAATAAGAGGAAAAAATCAGTAAAAGATAAATGTTGTTGGCGGTTTATTTTTGTCACCATTTTATGTGTTGTTTGTTGGACCAATAATGTGCAGGCAATGACCTATCGTGACAATAAGGTCACTTTCAGTCTGCAAGACGGGTTCAAGGTAGTTAATGGGACTTTCACCGTTACCAATTTGTCAATTACGAACGGCCAAGACCCAAGTAGAAAAAATAC
>CAZOBX010000026.1:0-34976 GCA_964578045.1 uncultured Kangiella sp.
CCACTATTGATTAAGAAAGTCATTTCGAAATACCTAAATTATTAGTTAACCGCCAACAGAACTACATTCTTGAGTATGCTGTACATCTCCCTATGCCAATTTGAGTTAGAAATTAAACTACTCTTGCAATAATATTGCTCCAACGTCTTGAACAGAAAATGCAAAATACAAATGTTTAGCACGTTTATCTAGATCTGTCAATGCTTATCGATAGTAACCAAAATCTTATTTTGATAAAACGGTGAATAATCGAAGCGCGCTTCTCTGTTCATAAAATAATAAAGCCGTTGTCTAATATTTTCTTTTTCTTTATTACCAATCGACATGAAATAGGAGTCGATTACAAAGTTAATTCAATTTGCGAGATACTATTCTCGCTCTTTATCTAAACCTTAATATTCAGTAAATTGAATAGCATAATTATCTTTTTTTTGACTCAGTTGGTGAAAACAGTTGCAAGTAATATTATTAGGATTTCCGCCAGTCTAATGTATTGTCTCTGGCTATTTTTGTAGCATCGGATAGGATGTCGACATCACCAATATGGTTTATGAGTGCAAGAATTAGTTTAACATTTGCTATTTGACTTTCTTCATAGCTCAGATCCTTGTGCATATCAATAATGGTTTGATATGCACTGTCACAATCTAATATGTTAGGTAATAAATTTAGTTTTTGACTCATATCGGATTCATCCCTTTCCAACCGCACGTGATAGTGCTTTTTTGATTTTTGAAATTTGTAGACCGTGCCATCGAGCGACGACGTATTGGTCCGGTCGAATAAGATAGACATCTCCGATACAACAGCCAAAACGTTCATATACAAGACCTTTGACATCTTGAATATGTCCATTTTTATCGCAGTAGGTTCCATTAATATCACCACTAGTTACGTAAACACTTTCGATAGGTATCGATTCCTTTTCCAAAAAACTGAGTTGATTCTTTTTCGCCAATGACAACATACTTTCATTGCAAAATATTAGGATTTTAAATTTCCAGCCTAAAAAACTAAGCAGCCAAGCATCTTTACCTTTTGATTTAACTGGAGCATCAACGCAATTTGTACCTGGTTTGATCCCCCCCTTCCAATCACTATCGTCTTCAGTGTTTAAACTTGAATTTGGATAAGGAATTGGTAATGATAAACGTCCAGAATTAACAAACTCTCTTGCAAATTTATGGGTGACAGATAACTGTAATACAGCATCGCGAAAAAGTTTTGATATTTTGCTTTTGGGGGTAATAAAGTCCGTAGATCTCGTAGAGTTAAGAATATTGACTTCAGCAGCCAGCATTCGTTCTTCATTGTATGACTCTAATAAAGTAATACCTGCTTTACCTCTGATAACCAAATCTAATTTCCATGCTAGATTATCTGTATCTTGAAATCCCGTATTAGCGCCACGAGCACCAAAGGGCGAAACCAAATGGGCAGAATCGCCAGCAAAAATAACTCGCCCTTTAACCATTTTTTCTATTTGTCGACAATTAAAGGTGTATACGCTTATCCATTCGAAATTAAACTCCACATCATCACCAAATACTGCCCTAATGCGAGGTGCAACATTTTCGGGTTCTACTATCTCTTTTCTATCGATATTCCAACCAACCTGAAAATCAACCCGCCAGATATTATCAGGTTGCTTATGTAATAGAACAGATTGCCCTGGATTGAAAATGGGATCGAACCAAAAATGCCTTTCTGTGGGATATTTTTTCTTAAATTTCACATCGGCGATAAGAAAATTATCCTTGAAAGTCTCCCCAGTAAACTCCATTTCCATCATCTTTCGTGTTGGACTAGAAGAACCATCGCAAGCAATCAACCAATCAGCTGCTATCGTATAATCCCCATGAACTGTTTCTACATTTGCAAAAACGCAATCTAGGCCGTCTTCAATACTCATTAAAGTATTGCTCCAGCGTATCTCAACATTATCCATTTCTTCCAGAGCTTCTATAGAATATTCTTCGTTATAATATTGCTGGATATTCACCATTGCTGGCATTTTTTGATCTTTTACAGGAAGCAAATCAAAGCTATAAATAGGTTCTATTCTATCTTTAAAAAAAACCCGTCCAACGTTCCAACTGACACCTTTAGCTAACATTCGCTCACCTATCCCTAATCGATCTAAGATTTCAAGTGGGCGTTTAGCGTAACAAATAGCTCTGGAACCATCCGTCAACTGATTTTCGCGATTAATCAGCACTACCTTGTGCCCCATCAGTCCCATTTCCAAAGCAAGAGCTAATCCAATTGGACCTGCTCCAACAATCAATATTGTCGTGTAATCTAGCTTTCCAGAATTCGTTGCATCAGGAACTATAGCGGCATAACTCGGCGGAATATAAGGCATAGTGTAATCTATTAAATATTGGTATTTGAATTAACATTATTTCAAGAAATTGATGTTTATAGTTAATCTTGTAATTGTTCCCAAACCTCTAAATCACGTTCTGCAGTCCAAATCCGTGGCCAATCAATACCGCTTATTTCGTCCCATAGACGTTGTACGTCAAAAGGTAAACAGTGTTCAAAAATGGGCCATGCGCCAAATTTTGGAAAAAGTCCGGCCTGGGTCGCTTCAAAAGCTTCCTTCAAAGTTCCGCCTCTTTCGTGAATTGGTTTGACGATTTCAATCATTGTGTTTAAGAACTCTCTAGTTTGTTCGATAGCAGCATCAACTTCTTTTCGGCCGCGAGCGATTCGTCCTCGTCCACCAATAATAATTTCAGCTCCATAGGATTTCACATTGTCGAGCGTTTTGCTCGCCCAATCCATATGAAAAGCATCGCCAGTATATAGGGCAGCTTCGGCTTCTACTAAATCACCAGCAAAAAGAATTTTTTGATCGGGAAGCCATGCTACGATATCACCAGCTGTATGACCCCGGCCGCAATATTCTAGTCTCAACATGCCGCGATCACCACCTAGGTCAATCTCCATACGATCGTTAAAAACTATATCTGGGTGTGTTAACCCTGAAATAGATTCAGGCTCTCGAAATAATCTAGGCATACGGCCAAATTCACTCGCCCAATCTTCAACTCCTCTTTCGTTAATTAAAAATTTGGTTTTCTCATGAGCAATGATATTATCCGCTTCAAAAGCCGATGCACCAAGAACCCGAACCGCATGATAATGCGAAAGAACTAGATATTTGATGGGTTTATCTGTATGAACTCTTAATTTTTTTAGCCAGTCTTTGGCTGCTACGGGAGTTGCGCGCGCTTCAAAAGCTACCACAAAACCTTCTCCTTCTATTGCGCCAATATTGGGATCGCCTTCAGCAATTAACGCGTAGACCCCATCACCTAGTATTTCAAAGATTTCATTTTTTTCTCCCAGATCGGCAGTAGATGCAAATGATTTTGACATTTTGTTTTCCTTTAAGTATTACTAAATTATTGGTTGATATAAGTTTACTATAGAATCAGCTAATCGTTTGTCCTACCAAAGGAGGACAATCGACATACTTTTGCAATTTATGTAAAATATTTTTAGGAAAATAAACTAAGAAATCGGAGATTTTTTATCGGAAAATGAACATAAAACACGGAATTAATAACTAGAAATAGGACAAGAATAATATCCTTAGTGTTTTATGTTCCTAAAACACAGGGCGAACAATTCATTTTGTGATGAAATGAATAATTTTGAATAAGCACGTTTTCTATAAGTTGCGACACTAGTCGGCGCAATATCGAGCTCCAATCCAATACCGATTGTAGTGTAACCTAATATAATACGTTCACAAACTTGTCGTTCTCTTTTTGTTAGTTTATCAAAAGGGGATTTTTCAGTTGATATCGCGTTATGCACGATACTTTTGTTTATTATATTCTCACTACCATTATCCATAAAAGCCATACCGCGTGCTTTGGCCAACTCATAGTGTGCTGCAATAAATGCTGTAGCTAAAGGCATAAGATCTCCTAATAACTTCCATTCCTTTTTCGAATAAATAGAAGAGTTTTCCATTCGATAGAAATTACAATATACTTTCCCTCCTTCGATTCTTCCGACACTCGAAGCTTTATCGATTAATCCGATCCGATTAAAAAAATAATCTTGATAAAAGGAATCTGTATCTTTCGAAGGAATAAAGCGTTCAAGACAGTAATACTCACCTTTATTATCATCCTGAATGGAAGCATAGTTGGGATCTTGTTGATGATATTTTTCGACGTAATCCCTCGCAAGTTTTTCACACACTCTCTTTGACATTCTACTGTGAGTAAAAAGGTGGCCCGCTTCGCCGTTGTCGGAATATGTGAAAACTACACAGTGATCAATTGGAACTAAATTAGATAGAAAAACTAGTAGCTCACCTTCAAACTCAGACGAACCTAACGAGCGAACGACACCTATTAAACGCTCTAGATATTCGCCCGCATCTGGATGTGAAGCCAGGAGTTCTGCAAGTTGTTTTAAACTTAATTTCAAAATCCCCTCTTCATAAACCAGATTATTTATCAATCCCTTCTTATTTGACACTGTCTTTTCAAAAAATTAGAGGTGAGCTAAGCACTAATATTTTGGCTCATCTATTTATCAAATAATTGCATTTTTAACATTTGTAAGAATTCGTTATTTTTCTTGTTGATAAAATCGATAAGTATTTTACAAGATTCAGTTAATTCTTACAGACACTTATATTTCTTTCTAATAAACGTAATTTTCGCTGCGTTTATTTAGCAAATTTGTCCACAAGTTTGACTCCAGATTAAAGGGAAAATAATTCGAGCAGTTCCTAATAGGCGGCTCACTTTCAAATATAGTGGTACGGATTCTCCAGATATCATAGCTAAAAATTAGATACGAGACTATGACAGAATCTACTAGATTTTTGTCATTTAGTGCACTTATTACTTGAATTCAGGAGATTACTATATTCGCGATTACTTAGTCGGCCTCAATACGATGTGACCGATAAAAGACAAAGCCATATTTTGGTTGATGGTGACGGTATTTCAAGTTATGAGAAACGAGAATTTATGCAACCCATAATGATAGTCACCCTCCTCTTCCTGGACCACCTAAAGAAAAATTAATGAAGTTTTCCTATAACTGGTAAACCCCTGATCCAATAGCATCTGAAATAATAGGCTTGTATAATACGCTAATCGCGAGTTGAATAGACTAGGAAAAACACATGCCAATCTATGCTTTAGAAGGCTTCATACCGGTCGTTAAAGCCAATACCTATATACACCCTAGCGCCGAAATCATAGGTGATGTGATTATCGAAGAGCACTGCTTTATCGGTCCTGGCGCTGTTTTACGAGGTGATTTCGGGCGGATTTTTGTCGGTCATCACAGCAATATTCAAGATACCTGCGTATTACATAGTTTTCCTGATAAAGACTGTCATCTGGAGCCTTATAGCCATATTGGTCATGGGGCAATTTTGCATGGATGTCGCATCGGCAAACACGCCTTGGTCGGGATGAATGCAGTGGTAATGGATGATGCCAAAATTGGCGCCGAATCTTTTGTTGCGGCCAGTTCTTTTGTAAGAGCTGGGTTTGAATGTGAGCTTCGTTCAATGTTAATGGGGGTTCCGGCCAAAGTTGTCCGAAAAGTCACGGACCAGGAATTCGGCTGGAAAAAGACCGGGACCCAGGAATATGTTGAATTGGGCGAGCGGTATTCTTCGAGTATTCGAGAAATAGAACCCTTGATTGAGGAGCAACAAGATCGTCCTCGCTATCAGGATTCTCAACATAAGCCTAAGACTTAAACAAATTTCGCCTGCTACTCCCGATTCAAAATGACCGCACCACTGCCTTCCGAAGCCAATTTATCCTCCTGGTTATAGATTGGGCATTTTGTCATGGACAGGCAACCGCAACCAATGCAGCTGGTCATTGAGTCGCGTAATTTTTCCAAAAAAGCTATTCGAGCATTTAGTTCATCACGCCAACCGGTGGAGAGTTTTTCCCAGTCTTCCGTCGATGGCGTACGACTGTCAGGTAAAGTAGATAGCGCTTTTTTTATTGACTCCAGACTCACGCCGACTTTTTGCGCCGCTTTAATTACCGCTATTCGCCGCATCACATCCGCTTTATAGCGCCGCTGATTACCTTCATTTCGCCAGCTTTTGATTAAGCCTTTTTGCTCGTAAAAATGCAGGGTACTCACTTTTACCCCGCATCGTTTGGCTACCTGTCCAACACTTAAAGTTGCTTTTTTCATATCTCCTCCGACAAACAGTTTGAAGTTTAGTCAAAAAAAAGCTTTACCTCAAGCTAAGTTGAGGTATTACACTGCTTGAAAGTCAAATAAATTAGATTCAAAAGGAATACAAATATGATCCGTTTAGAGCACGTAAATTTAGTGGTATCTGATATCAAAGCCATGCTTGTTTTTTACAAAGCAGCCTTTCCTCATTGGAAAATACGTGATGAGGGCGATTCAGACTGGTCTGGAAAGCCACGCCACTGGCTGCATTTTGGTGACGATTTTCAGTACATCGCATTGAGTGACAATGGCGAAGGGAAAAATCGGCAGTTAGAAGGGCATTCTGTTGGCTTGGCTCATTTTGCTTATGTAGTAGATAACATAAAAGACATTATCTCACGCTTAATAAACGCTGGCTTTGAAATCGCAAAAGACGGCGCAGAAGTCAGCTTTAGAAAAAACATTTACTTTGTCGACCCGGCTGGGTTTGAAGTCGAGTTTGTTGAATATTTAAGCGATGTTCCATCACAACGTAACTCATCCAGCTAATCAAACCGGACCAGGAGCTATTGCATGAAAATACTAGCCTTTGCTGCCAGTAATAACAGCCATTCCATTAACCGTATTTTGGCGAACTATGCGGCAAGTTCAATTTCGACAGCAGAAGTAGATATGCTTGATATCCATGATTATGAGATGCCAATATTCAGCGATGAAAGAGAAAAACAGTTGGGCCAGCCTAAAGAAGCGCGTCGTTTTTACCAAAAAATAGCCGATGCCGATGCCGTTATCATTTCATTTGCTGAGCACAATGGCACTTACACCGCGGCATATAAGAATTTGTTTGACTGGGCCTCTCGAATTAACTCAAAAGTCTTTCAGAATAAACCAATGTTACTGCTTGCTACATCACCCGGTCCTGGCGGTGCGTCGAGTGTGTTGGCAACCGCGGTGAAATCCGCCCCTTATTTCGCGGGCGATGTGGTTGCCAGTCTCTCAGTTCCTAGCTTTAATGATAATTTTGATTTAAAAAGAAACCAAATAATCAATAATGACATTAAAACCGAACTTTCAAACGCGGTTAAATTATTGACCAATAAAATTAAAACGAAAAACAAACATCAGCAATATTCAAGTTACCGGCGTGCTCTCTGATTTTGCTGATAAAAGGGCTGATTGCAAGGTCAACAAGGATGTTTCGAATTTTGCTAAAGCCATGGCAGATAATAACAAGCCGATTGGTTTTATATGTACTTCTCCCACCATGATCCCAAAAGTGTAATGTTCGGGCATAAAAGGAACCATCGGAAACGATCCTGAAACCGCGCAGGCCATGGAAGCAATGAGCGGTGTACACGTTGAAAGTCAGGTTATCGAATTTGTGGTTGATGAGGTTCGTAAAGTGCTGAGTACCCCGGCTTATATGTTAGCCGGGAATATGTTGGAAACTTACTGCTGGATTCAGAAGTGAGCGGCTAAAGTGCTTGAACTTATCTGAAGCTCCACTGAATTCTTTTGAGCCTGCAATAAACATCAAAATATAGCCTGATAGTGAGTGTCATTAACATCAATATTTAGATTTGATATTATTGATCGGGCAAAAGATTGGCAATATGTTTGGAAGGATCCATCGATTGATGTAGCACATCAATAATATCGATATGTGAAGATCTTATTCTGAAGTAAATAGCATGCGAGCCGATGAAATCACTGTAGAAACCCACTTTTAGATCTTCTCGGATTATCCCGCGTGAAGGATTTTCTGCTAAATCCTTCATACGCCTTCTCATATTTTTCAGATAGGTTTTTGTTCTATCCTTACCAAATTTCTTGATCGAGTATTGCTTAATATCTCTTAAACTATTCTGAGCGTCTGGCGATAAAACGTAATTAGCCATTAATTAAATCTTGCATAAAAGCTTCGCCATCAGCACCTTCACCTCGATTAAGTTGTGCCTCGCCGGTTGCGAGTTTATTTCTTAATAAATCGAGTTTAGCTTCATTTTCCTCGAGAAGGCGTAAGCCCGCCCTTACAGCCTCGCTAGTCGATTCGAATCGCCCTTGAAGAATTTTTTCTTCGATAAATCCGCCAAAATGTTCACCCAATGTTACGCTAGTATTTCTTTGCATAAATCCACCTCGTTATTCTGTATTACATATTAATACAGGACAACATAAAGTGTCAATTCTAAGAAAATTTTCAGCTTTTACATTTTCTGTGTTCTCCAAGCTTCTGGCAGAGTAACTGGTGAAGGTTTTTGCCTGGTTGTTTAGAACCATTATTAGTCAGCCCCTCGACGATCTCAAAAAATTCATCTGCAATGTTGGGGTCATTATTGAGGGCGTAATCTACCACCTCTTCCGCTTTCTTATCACCTTCTTCTGATTCCCATCGACTAAAAACCCAGCTCATTTGTAACCACTCTAATGAAGGTATTTCTATTTCAAATCCGAATCGAACCGCTAATTGTTGATAGTGCTTTTGTACACTACTTACTCCCATTTTCTTAATTTTCCAACTGGGCCGCCAACCCTCGAATAAAGTCCTAAGACTATATAGTTGAGACACAATACTACTACTACTGTGGTTTTGCTCTGGATATTCTTTGTGATGAAAAAGCGACTTACTTGTATCTGATTCACTAAAAAGAGTCACAAGCTCCTTAAATGGCTTTTGCATGTGGTCACCCTCATTAGCCAGAGTGATAATTAATCTTGTGTTATTGGCTGCTAATTTCAGTTGTTCTTGTTTTACTCTATTGTTTATCAGGTTATCTTCAATTGATGGGCTAGAGGCGAAGTAGGCATTAAATTGACCGGGATCATCCAGTAAACTATTCAATACAAATCGCCCTGAATTGGAATGTCCCGATAAAATGCTGAAATCTGCAACTCGATAAATTTGTTTGATATGAGGAACCAGTTCATTCAAAAGAAAACTTCTGAAGGATTTGCCTTTGCTGTTGGTTTCTCCACCTTCTAATAGCACAGGTCTCAACTCCTTGCCTTTGCTTTGCACACCAACAACGATGAGTTCTGGTATATCGCTTGAAATTGCCTCAATAGATGCAACAGCTCCTAACGTATCCGATTGACCATGCAATACATAAAGTACAGGGTATTTTCTTTGTTTATTTGACTGATAACTTTCCGGTAAATGAACAAAATATTCTCTTGGTGAATCGAAAGCCTTTGAATTCAACGAGTGCTTTGCCGCATAAACCATAGAATTCGAAGCGCTTACTTCACAGGTAAGGCATAGCAAGATTGAACAAATCATTGTTATTCGCATAGATTCTTCTTTGTTATTATTGACTGAAATTGTTAAGATTAATTTGAAAGTATGAATAGCTGGTATTATTAGATAGCAACGCCGTTAAGAGACAATGGCGAAAGGCTTATGTTTTTCTTAAGAAATCCTTAGGCATTGTTTTTAAAAGAAAAAAAGTTCTTAAGGAGCATGTTTGAATCAGTTTAAGTTAGCCGATTTTGTTGTTGATATTGATCGATGTCAGATCCAAAGAGATGATTACAGCATTTCAATAGAACCCAAGGTCATGGATACACTAGGCTATCTATCAAAACATTCCGGGAAAGTGGTTAGTCAGGAAGACTTATTTTCTGCAGTCTGGCCGGATGCAATATACAACCCGAGTTCTATTCAGCGCTGCATCGCGTTATTGCGCAAAGCATTGAAGGAAGATGCCAAAAATCCCAAAGCGATCATCACTCATCCAAAACGAGGATACAGTCTCGAACTACCAGTTGAATACCTGCCAATTAACAATTCATCGAGCAACAATACTGTAAAAAGTAAGAAGCTCAACAATAAGGTTTTGTTGTTAGCAGGTATCGTGAGTTTTATATTAGTGGCTTACCTACTATTCAACATGAACACAGAAATTGTTATAAAAGAGCAATTCTCCGAATTAATCCCCGTTGTTTCTACTGGCAAAAACGAGTTATATCCTCGCTATTCACCGGACGGTCAATATCTTACCTATATCGCTCATGTTGCGGATGAGAAATACCATATTTGGATCAAAAATCTGGAGAGCAGCAAAGTCAGGCGACTAAGCGCCAGCGCATCCAACTTTGTGTCAATAAGTTGGACCAATGATCAACAAGCCATTAGTTTTGTAGAACGACTAAGTAGCAGTGACCAAATAGGGCTGTTGCCGTTTAATCGCTACCAATCTGAACCTGTTGCAGCTCAAGTTCTACTGTCATTAAAAAATGAACACATCATTAGCCAACTGCAATGGACGAAGAATGGGGAAGTGATTTTTGTTACTAAAGATAAAAATCAACTCTCTCGTTTACTCCGTTATGAAAATGAAATGAAAGTTAAAACGATATTGTTAAAGGAAGAACAAGCCATCGATATTTTTGATATAGCATTATCAAATGACAATAAATTTTTGGCGTTTATCAGTGCGGGCAAACCTAATCGTTATCCAATCACATTATTTGATTTAGAAACTGCGCAACTTAGACCACTAGCGTTGATTAACGGAAACGTTAATGGACTCAACTGGCATCCGGCCGATACTAGTCTGTTAGTTAGCAATAGAGAAAAACTGAAATTGATCGATTTATCAGGAGAAATCAGAGATCTCAACTTTACAAACCATTTGAATATCGCCAATGCCAGCTATAGTCCTGATGGCAATAAAATCACCATGACCCTGGTCAGCATGGATTTCGATATTCTTACTTCTTCAACAAGTAATTCGAGTATAAATAAACGTGTGATTGATTCTAACTCAATCGATATGCAACCACTATTTTCACCCGATTCGAGTAAATTTGCATTTGTCAGCTTGCGTTCAGGAAGCCAGCAAGTTTTTATCTATAAGGATGGTATCGAACGATTATTATTTAAAAACAGTGAAAACAAAGAATTTTTTGGAATGGCTTGGTCACCAGACGGTCAACGTATTTCGATAATCATGGAAGATACACTTTATATTATTAATGTGGAAAGTGATGCAGTTGTAAGAAGCATTAATCATGGCTTAACTTCTATGTATCTACTAGATTGGTATCACCATGAAAACGCATTGCTAGTTAATATGCCTGGCCGCATTGCGGCTAAATTTGATCTTGATAGTCTGACACTTACTCAACTATCCGAGAAAAATTCGCACTGCACTGCATTAGATTTAGATGATAATATTTATTTCAATCAAACATCCAAGATCTTAAAGTTAACTAGCAATGGTGTGGAATCAATATTCTGGAAAACCAAAAATGATGAAATTGATCACATTTTTGTTAGCGACGATGGCTTATTGCTTGAACTTGATAGACCCCAAGAGAATCTTTTTTTAAAGATTGATTTCGATAAAACAACTCCAGCAAAATATTTAGCTTTGGAAGCCGGTAAAAATTGGCTGGCAGATGTATCTTCTGATGGAAATCAGTTACTTTTTATGACCAGATCAAATATTAATAAAACTATTTTTACGCTGCATTAAGCTTTGTCAGCCGACCTTTACTTACATCATGCGACCACCTAACTTGACAACTTGACAACTTGACAACTTGACAACTTGACAACTTGACAACTATACTTGGCTTACTCATTTTAACAAATTCCAATTGCTATGAAAAAAGTCCAAGTCGGTGAGTTTAAAGCCAACTTCTCCGAAATTATCAAACAAGTTAAAGATGAAGGTCAGGAGTATATTGTGAGCTATGGAAAGAAAAAAGAAGCGGCAGCGGTTTTGATCCCCGTTGAGCAATATAAACAGCTCAAGGGAAAGAGAAAGTTTGGATTGCTCCAAGGGAAAGGTTCTTTTCAACTTGCTGATGATTTTAAGTTAGATGATGAAAGTTTTTTGTCTGAATGAATTTATTAATTGATACCCATATATTTCTTTGGCTTTTATTTGATCCCAGAAAAATATCACCTTCTAAGATTAGTCTACTCGAACAGCCTGAAAATACTGTTTATCTGAGCGACATTTCTCTTTGGGAGATATCCCTAAAATATTCAATCGGAAAGCTTTCACTCGAAGGCGTCACACCAGACAAACTGCCATCTATTGCAGAACAAATGGGGATTAGTTTCTTATCTCTCAATACGAAATCGGCTGCATCATTTCACCAGTTACCCAAGCTCAGGCACAAAGATCCTTTTGATAGAATGATTATTTGGCAGGCGATCGAAGGCGATTATTCTCTTGTATCCAATGATGCGAGCTTTGCTGAATATAAACAGCATGGTTTGATTTTGATTTAATCTGTGGGACCTGCATCGAATTGATCTTCCTGCTGCCACAAAGTGATCAACAAAAACGGTTTTTTTGATCATGATGCTGGACTATTTAGCACTTTTAGAGCCATAGACGAGAGGCAGAAAAGTCCGAATTTCTGCCCTTCACGGTGATCACTTTGAATGGCTCTAATATTATGCTTTCCTGCCTTTGAATATGATTTGTCTCAATTTTAGCTTAAAGACCAATCAACACTACTTGTGCGAGTAGTTGTCAGCAAGGGCGTCTGCACATATGACGCCGAAGAAATCGAGTAAGGTATTGATTATATTGTATATCTTGTTTTTGGCGTTGATTTTTATGTGAGTCAAAGTGTACATAATAAGCTGTTGAATGTACTTAATAAGTTGTTTATCGCCGTCGGAACAAAATCATCTAAAAGTCATAAGGACGTCAGGTATTTTAACGTCGGTTTGTTTAAATTGACCGCTTGTTCAATCACATTTAAGCGAAGTTAAATAATTCGTTGATTTCACAATAAGGATAAATTATGAAGCGTATTTGTATTTCAATAGCTCTGCTACTTTCTGTTTTTATTATGAGTAGCAAAAGTTATAGTCAAGATGAATTTCCAGTCCTGGAAGGCCCCTATCTCGGGCAAAAGCCGCCCGGCTTAATACCCGAAGTTTTCGCACCCGGTATTGTTTCAATCAATGGAAGGTTTGAAGGCGCTATTTCGTTTTCTCCTGATTTAGATGAAATATATTTTGGAGCTAATAATAAAGACAAAGAAACACATATCTACTTCTCAAAACTCGAAGGTAATAAATGGACTCCCATTAAAAAAGCAAATTTTACCAAAGGAAAAAAAGATGAAGAAATACACCCATTCGTTAGCCCTAATGGTAAAAGGATTTATTTTACAGCTCTTAACTCAGACTTGTCGGACACCAGAATTTGGTACGTAAACCGTTTAGAGAATTCCTGGAGCAATGCAATAAAACTTGATTCACCTATAAATGATGACCAGGTGTTTTTTCCTAATCAAGCGAAAAACGGAGATCTCTATTATTTCAACTTGTCAAAAATGAAAACGTATTATGCTTCCGATAACAATGGTAATTTTCCCGAAGTAAAGAAAGTTGACATTGAAATTGGTCATCACGCTTTCATTTCCCCCTCTCAAGATTATTTACTGGTAACCGCTCAAAACAAAGAAGATGAAAGTATAAAAGACAACGATATTTATGTCTATTTCAAGGGGCAAGACGGACGATGGACAAAACCAATTAACCTTGGTAATGCAGTAAATTCTAATTTTGATGAAAAAAATCCGAGTATCACCCCAGATGGTAAATATTTATTTTTTGGCAGAGCTGAAAGAAACGGAAAGATTGGGCTAGCAAATGTCTATTGGGTGAATACAAAAATTATTGAGAATCTAAGACCCAAGTTGTGATCCATTAACAATTGAATTTAGTGTATGCGTTGAAGAAGGCGGGCTAATTCAAACAAATGAATCTACTGGGGTACCCTTAGCTAGTGAGAAGTTACAGTATATGGAATTATTTCACGAGTCACAGGGGTCAAAATATAACAAAAAAATGCACTCAGATTGCTGAAGCTTTAGCTGAAAAGCGCCAAACCTTCAGCTACCGGTGATTTAGGCGTTAATGGCTCCTAACTTTCGCACAAGAGCCGTTCAAAGTGCTCACCGTGAAAGACTCTAATTCGGACTTCGGAGACAGTGAATTAATTTCAAAATAGATAAGTAAGTTGGTCAGTTACTACCAGCGGAAGCAAACAACGCAAACCAGCAGTGAGGGATCAGCAACATCGGCCTCCACATTAATTTGGAAAATCAGTTGAATACTCTTTTAACCTTATGGCGGGGAGCCGCTAAAATCCGTGTGATGGATGGCAGTTCTTATCTCGATTTGAGGCTATTTGATCCCAAATACAAATCTCATCACTGAGAACGGCCTGATAAACAAATGATAAATCATCACGCACAAAACAAAACATACGCCGAGCAGGAAGCAGTATTTTAGAACAATGTTGTCCGTAGTTTGTACCACATAATAGCCAATAATCACGATCACCGTTTGATGCAAGATATAAAAAGGGTATACAGCTTCATTGCTATATTTAAGTAGTTTGCTGCCTTTGTTAAGATATTTTTTGCCGTAGCCGAGAAAGGCAAAAACCCAAAACCAGGAATTGAAATTTAGCAAAGCGATATATAGATAGGTTTGCGGTAGTTCGATCCAGTTTTCCCACAAGTCATAGGGCTCCGCTCCATTCCATCGCATTGTATTAATAACCAGGATAGACAAAAAAGCCAACCTTAGAAATAGCCTCCTGTTATTTTCGATGGTCTCAAGTAGCCCACCAAACCTATAAGCCAGTACACCCATCAATACAAAAAACATAAAGAACGAATGGCGCGCGTAATCGTGTATGAAATCATAACTTGCTGGAAAATGAACCGAAAGAAAGGTGTATGGAATGATAGCAATAACTAAGAAAACAAATATCCCAAATAAACTATTGCTACCCCTTTTAACAAAATGAACAGAATGGTGATCGCTATTCAACCACTTAAACACCGGAATTGATATGACATTGTAAGCAAATAAATAGGGTATAAACCAAAGATGCAACCAATGAAAATTTCCCTCAGGCCACCATTCGAATTGCAGAAAGGTCTGATAAAATTCGAAAAAGGATAAATTTGATCCTTGTAACTTCCTCTCAAAATATATTTGGGGAGCAACCAACAAAAAAGTAAAGATCACCGTTGGAATAATCAGTCGATTAAATCTTTGGCGAATATATTGTAGGGTGTTGTATCTGTCCATTAATATGCACGAGATATATCCGGATACCAAAAACAGTAGTGGCATTCTAAATAGAGACATCCAGTAGTTAAGTTCAAGAAGCACATTACTTAGCTCACTATTTTTAATGTGCCACCCCCACTCTGCTACAAAAATCATCGATACGTGATAAACAAACATCATCAATACCGCAATAACGCGCAATGTATCTATGAAATAAATGCGCTCTTTGTTTTCCATCATCATTCGCTACCTACGACTTGAACTAAATGAGAATTTCCAGACCTAAACCCAAAACAAGTAATGTCGTCACTGATTTGACTAAAATCGTTACCGGCTGTTTATAGCGCCCCCTCAACTTTAGGCCAAATAACGGTCGCAATATATCGACCCTGCGAATAATTTCAAAACCACTAACACAAAGAAAAAAGGTTAATAGTAGAACAAAGATTGGCTCCAAAACCGGTCCCAGCTCAAACTGAGTAATTTCGTAACCTATCACAATAATCACAGTTTGATGCAATATATAAAAGGGATAGACCGCTTGGCTGAAATAGCTCAATTTATCTGAGTTCTGATTTAGGAATTTAAAACTCAATGCCAGCACAGTCATCACCCAGACGATTCGGTCAAGACTGTAGATCACCGTGCCACTCAACAACAGCAGTTGATTGGTTTCACTGGTTTGCTTAAGCCAGACTAAATTATAAAAGAGCGCAAAAAACCCATAACAAGCCAGACTGATGAATAATAATTGATTGCTATTGTGTTTAAGCCGTTGCCACAACAATGGATGCCAGCCAAGAACATAACCATAAACCAGAAATAAAAATCCTAAGGGGTGCTTTGTATCGTCAATCGCTAATTGAATGACAAAAATGGGGATGGTAACAATAGTAGTCAGCAGATAGCCGTTCAATCTAGCTAGCCAATCAATCACTCTGGAAAAATACCGGCTGTTAAAAATTGGTAGCAACACGATCAAATACAAAGAAAAAGTCCAAAGCTCTCTTAAATACCATAAATGATTGACGTCGATATGGTGCCAGATACCCGGTGAGTAATCTTTGAAAATAGGATTATCCAATTCAAAGAAATGAGAGTAAAACTGCCAATAACTCATTTGTAAATCGCCATTTTGGGTCATTTCATAGTAGAGCTGAGGCGGCACCACGACCAATATTCCGAATAATAGAGGTAACAACAAACGGTATGAGCGTTGCACAATAAATCGACCGATTGATACTTTGGCCAGAATAAACCGAATAGCAATACCTGAGATCATCCACAGGATTGGCATACGCCAAGGATTGACCAATAACATGACCGTTTGTAAGCTCTCGCTTTGGTATTGGCTTTTTACATGATATCCCCAGTCAGCGACGTATAACATGCCGGTATGATAGAAAATCAATAATCCAAACGCTAGAATTCTTAACCAATCAAGATCGTAACGCCTTTCAGGCAAACCGGTCCGATCAGGAATAAAGTGCATTTTTAAACTTTCTAATAGATTCAAGATTCTTTCCTTATTGGTATGTACTGGCTCTCACCAGATGGCAAATACTTTCGAAACCGGGATACCAAAAGTGGCGGCTTTAGCTAAAATCCAATTTTCCTAAACATTGGAATAGCCTTCAGATGTCTATAGAATGTAGAAATGCGGACGAAACAACAATTGCTAAGTGATTGATTTACAGAAAAGTGATGTGAACGGCAGGATACTGTGATGAAAAATATCAGCACTCTATCAATTGTAAGGACACAAGATTGAACTGGCAGCATTTTGACAACAATGAATATCGTTACCAAATTTTGTTTTGGGTGGTTATAGCTATTATTCAAGCAAGCATTGGTTCGGCAACATTTATAGCCGACTATCAAAGATTGGAAATTCCATTAGAGTCCTGGAAACCGATTGTTTGGGAAAGCTCAAGTCAGATAGTTGGTGGATTGTTGATATTTTTGATCGTCTGGTTTGATCGAAAACTCCATCAATGGAATTTTGATCCCATCAAAAAATTTCTCGCACATTGTCTGTTTACCGTCGTATTTTCTGTCAGCCATGTAGTTGGTATGGTACTACTCAGAAAACTGGCACATTATTGGATGGGAGGCTCCTACGACTTTGGTGATTGGTCAAAAGAGCTCGTTTATGAATATACTAAGGATGCCTACAGCTATCTCTGGATTATTGGCGTCATTTACGCCTATCGATTTATTGTATCCAGATTACGAGGAGAAGCGACGGTTATCGGTATAGGAGAAGACACCCAGCCTCCCGACAAACCGGAGCGACTATTAGTCAAAAAGATTGGCAAAGAATTCATCATAAGAATCGAAGATATTGATTGGATAGAAGCCTCCGGCAACTATATGAACTTGCATGTCAAAGACAAGGTTTACCCACTAAGAGAAACCATGTCTAAATTAGAAATTAAGCTGGATCCTTCTCAATTTGTACGTATCCACCGCTCCAGCATCGTTAATCTAGATTGTGTCAACGAAATACAGCCTTTAGACAGCGGAGATTTCCAGGTGACGCTAAAAACTAACAAAACACTGAAGCTCTCTCGACGATATCGAGAAAAAGTGAAAAGTATGCTTTTTTAACAAATGAAACAAACACTAAAAAGAAAATCATCGAGCTCGTGGCTTATAGCCGGGTTGACAATATTCTCGTCGTTAGGCGGTTTGTATTCAGCCGAAGTTTTTGGCGATCCTGCCTCAAAAAGTCAAGTAGACCAATCCACTTTAGCAGCCACTGATTTTAATATTAAGCGGCAAAAACCTAAGAATAACCCACTAAAGTCCCTCACCGAAGATGCTATTGAAATTTCAGCCCACATCTCAATTTATACAGCAGAATTATTTGCATCCGATACAGCCGAAAAAGAACTCAATAAATTCAGGACCGGTGAACACAATGGGACTCCCTCACTTTATTCTTTCAATTCAGCAGGATCCCAGGAACTTTTTAAAGGCAAATATTATCGAGAATTAACCACCCACTTAGTCGAAGAGTTAGCCAAATGGTACAAAGGAAAAATCCCTTCTTTCGATGGCCTGTTTAGCCAGGCGAATAGCTTTAGAGTCTTCGCCCCAAGTGATGCCCTGTGGGAAATGACCGATGGCATTGATATGGCCGATATTATCGGTACCTTTACTTATTATGTCAGGGCTACAACCGATGAAGGTATCATTTATTTTCAAGGCATTAACAAAATATCTTTAGAGTCTTATTCAGGCGAAAATTATTTAGGTCATGGCTTAGTCAACAATCCGAAATTAGGTCCACTATCATCGACTGCACAAGTCTTCAAATGGCAGGTTAAGATCCCGGAGAAATATCTAAAATGAAACCCCTGGTCAAGATATTGTTATTTAATCTATTAACTGTCGCTATATTTGCCTGCAGCACTAAGTTACCGAAGCAGACAGTATCAATAAACTCACCGCTTGGTCTGTACAAGTCAAATACTACGCAAAAATTCTGGCTGGCAATTATGGCGAAAGAGACGTATTTATTGTGCTCTCCGGTGGATTGCTATCAAGGAAAATATCAGAAAGTGCCAGTGAACTACGGTGTAATTTTGCTTGATTTTTATCGTTCGGATGTGGGCCTGGCGATCGATCGTCTATCTCACGGTAAAGGCGAAACAGCAGAGTTTTATGCGGCAATGAAAAATTTGAGGATAACAGAACCCCGAGCTAATGATCTGGCATTCAATATCAGCGACTGCAAAGGCATTCCATGTGTTGGACTCGGACATACTCGCGCCGGTGTAAAGTTTTATAAAATTGAAGAATTTGACCTTTTCTGGAAAGCTGAAAAATAAGCAATCAATTGCAATCCGGTTACTATCTATCCTATAATTCTTTTGCGGTTAGTCCGTACACAACTTAATTCTCAGGGCGGGGTGAAATTCCCCACCGGCGGTATTTTCATTTAAACTATGACTAAGTGAATCAGCCCGCGAGCGCCTATTAATAGAAATATTTTTCGGAATATTCAATTGATAGGGTCAGCAGATCTGGTAGGAATCCAGAGCCGACGGTTATAGTCCGGATGGGAGAGAATTGGAAATTCTTCAGAATTTCTTCTCAGCACCGTTGCGTCTGTTTTTTATTAGACAGTCCGCTAGTGCTGTATTCCTGCGTGCCCTGATTCATGTCAACTTTAAAAGGGTACAAACACATGAGTCAGTCTTTATTATCAATATTTGGCGATCCAGTCGATCGCGTTAACCAAGCAATATCCGCACTCCAATCTGGTCAAGGACTTTTATTAGTCGACGATGAAGACCGTGAAAATGAGGGCGATCTAATTTTTTCTACTGATCATTTAGATGAACAGCAAATGGCCACGCTTATTCGTGAATGTAGCGGCATCATCTGTTTGTGTTTAACCGATCAGAAAATAAAACAACTTAATTTACCTCAAATGGTGAGTCACAATAACAGCCAATACGGTACCGCTTTTACGGTTTCTATTGAAGCCGCTAGAGGCGTAACAACGGGTGTATCTGCAAAAGATCGTTTAACCACCGTTAGAGCTGCGACTGCTACTAATAGCCAAGCAAGTGACCTTTGCCAACCGGGACACGTTTTTCCCTTACGAGCTGCTGCAGGTGGAGTTCAAACACGGCGAGGGCATACAGAGGGCACCATCGATCTGATGAAACTCGCCGGATTGAGTGAATCGGGCGTACTTTGTGAGCTGACTAATCCCGATGGTTCGATGTCCAAGTTGAGAGAAATTGTAAGCTTCGCGTTAAAACACAATATGGTTGTTTTAAGTATTGAAGATATCGTTCAATATCAGCGGCAACTGATTAGCAAAGCCATTTGATTGATCGATGAAATATGTCAGATGGACAGATTGATTCTGTTCCATCTGGAAACTGTCATTCATTTTGGTTACTCTTTTATTCCGACAATAGCAATATATGATGTGTCCATTATTCTATGCCAGTTTTACCGCCAATTGGGTAATAAAATATCCCGCGAATAACAACCACCCAAATAAAATGCCGGCGAGATAAAAGGGTTGTAATCCGACACTTCTAAACATCTTAAGACGAGTCTCCATCCCGAGCGCTGTCATCGCGATGGTTAAAGCAAAAGTATCAAGTTGATTAATCCCTGTTACCCAAGGTTGAGGCAATAGGTTAAGTGAATTAAAACCGACAACTAGAATAAAACCAACGGCGAACCAGGGGATCGTTATGCGGTCTCTTTTCATGAAATTATCTTGGTCCTTTTCTTTACTACTGATGATATTTTTTAACCAGAGACTCAGCAGAATTAGAAACGGTGCGAGCATCATTACCCGCAACATTTTCACAACAATAGCGGTATTCGCTGTTTCGGCGTTAATCGCATGCCCAGCTCCGACAACGTGCGCTACTTCATGTATTGTTCCACCCAGATATATTCCCAGCCCTTGCCCATCAAAATTAAGAAAACCCGTTTGATACAAAAAGGGATACAAAAACATGGCGATGGTGCCAAACACTACCACCGTGGCGACCGCGATACTTCTTTTATGGGCGCCGGATTTAATCACTGGTTCAGTAGCTAAAATAGCAGCGGCTCCACAAATTGAACAACCCGCGGTGATTAAAATGGTCAGATCGCGATCAAGCTTGAGTAATTTCGTCCCAATATAATACCCTAACAAGCTGGTTAGAATAACAATGCTGCTGCTGACAACAATGCCAGCGATTCCCACCTCACCAATATTGAGTAATGTGATCCGAAATCCATAGAAGATAATGCCTGCTCGCAATATTTCTTTAGTTGAAAATATTACCCCTGTGTGCCACTGGTCAAGGTGTTTGCTGGGCAAGAAGTTAGTATAAAAGCAGCCTAAAACGATTCCGATAATTAAGGGGCTAATACCCAACTGTTGGAAAAAAGTTAATTTTGATAACAAGGTTGCTAAAACAGCAATGAATGCGACAAATAAAACGCCTTTAAACGTATTACCTGTAGTTATTAGTGGGTTTGCCATGTGGGTCACTCATTTCTTGATTTGAGTCTAGAGTATAAATAGTTCTATAATAAGTCTAACGAATGATTTTTATATATAATATTAATATTATTAATAAGTAGGCCATGAACATCACTCTTAGACAACTAGCAGTTTTTGCAGCGACTGCGAGGCTGACTCGAATTACCCAAGCCGCAGAGGAATTGTGTATGACACAATCTGCGGCAAGCCAATCAATTAAAGAATTGGAATCTATTCTGGGTTACAAGGTCTTTGATCGTTTTGGTCGTAAACTTCAGGTAAATGAAAACGGAAAGGCTATTTTATCAAAAGTTACCAAAATGCTTGAGCTTCAAGCAGAGTTACAACAACCCGCGTCAACCAAATTACAAGGGCAATTAAAAGTAGCTGCAAGCGTCACTATCAGTTCATACCTTATGCCGGGAATATTAGCGGACTTTGTTCAACAGTATCCCCAGGTCGAACCTGATTTATGCATAGGCAACTCAGAAGAAGTCATCGCTAGATTAATGGCTGGAAAAGCTCATATCGGCTTGATTGAAGCGCCCGTCATGCATGAGCATTTGTCAATTTCTCCGTGGCGCACTGATAAACTAGCGGTTTTTTGTGCTAGTGACCATCCAATAGCAACGCAAGGTAAAATTAGTATTAAATCGATGAGTAAGCAACGCTGGATATTACGAGAACATGGTTCGGGCACTCGTTCAGTCTTTGTATCGGCCATGCAACAACAGGGCGGGTTCATTGAAAACAGTATGGGCTTGGCTCGTCAAGAAGCGATAAAGCAAGCTGTAAAGGCAAATCTAGGCTTAGGAGTTTTGTCTTTATTATCGATACAGCAAGAGCTAAGGCTGGGAGTATTCAAACAATTAAAAACTCCACTGAATCTAAATCGCCAATTTTCTATCGTACAATCTGAACATTATCAACATAACCAAATGGTCATTGCTTTTCGAGATTTCTTGCGACGACAATCCTAATAAAGCTCTCTCGCAGATTAAATGCTTGAAGAAATTTTGTTGTTAAGAGTTAACAGTTTTTCGACTATTCACCCCAGCTTTCGATAATATTCACAAACTCTGACAAGTAGAGATTTGTTTGATGGGCATCAAGGGCGCGATGATCGATCGATAACGAAACATAACACTTGGGGCGGATTACCATCGCATCCTCCCCCTTAATTTGTGCAACAACCACCCGTTTTTCTAACTTACCAATTCCTAAAATTGCCACTTGTGGCTGATTGATAATGATCGGAGTAGCAAACAAACTACCACTCACTCCATGATTCGAAATAGTCAGGGTTCCATTTTTCATATCCGAAGTCATTAATTTTCCACTGCGAGCTTTTTCTGTTTGTAAATTCAGCGCTTTGGCAATTTGAAATAGATTCATTGATTGAACTTGTTGAACCACAGGGACCACCAATCCTGAATCACCCAACGCAGTACCAACCCCAATATTTACATCACTAAAAATCTCCAAAGCATCCTGATGAAATTTAGCATTCACCTGAGGAACCCTGGCCACCGCTTTAGCCATAGCCGCTAAAAAATAGGCAGTAAAGGTTAACTTAACGCCACATTCTATATATTCTTTTTTATGCCATTTTCGATGTTCAATAATATTACCCATATCCATTTCGAAAACGCTGGTGACATGGGGTGATGTTTCCAGCAAACTACTGACCATATGACTGGCGATGGATTTTCGCATATTAGTATGAGGATTCATTTCACCGACCAATGCTCTGGCTTTTGGCAAAGAATCATCAAAAGGTGAGACGGATTTTATTGTTGCTGTTGATTGGCCGGCAGGTTTTGATTGCTCTGCCTTTACAATAGGGACATCTGCAACATTTTTAATAAACTTGAGCACATCATCTCTGGTCACTCTGCCGCGTTTTCCGCTGCCGGCAATATTCTCTATTTTAAGATTATTCTCATGTAACAACCTTCTGACGGCAGGACTGACTAGATCTCTGGCGTCCACTAGTGATTTGTTTTCGGCAGTATTTTTTTGTTTTGCAATTGATTGTTCCACCAGCGATATTGAGCTAGGTATATCGCTCGGAACACCAGTATCACTTTTCTGTGTTGCTAACGCGCCAGCCAGGATTGTACCCAGGCTTTTCTCTGGCTCAACCTGATCACCTTGCTTGGCAGTGATAGAATCGATCACACCGCTTTCTTCCGCACAGACTTCCATCGCGACTTTGTCGGTCTCCAATTCTGCAATCGGCTGGCCTTGTTCGACACGATCTCCCACTTTGACTAACCAAGTAGAAAAAGTGGCTTGAGTGCCTTCTAATTGATCGGCTGGTAAAATGATATCTATTAGCTTATTCATTTTTAAATCTCTATCTGGTCCAGCATCGCTTGTTTTATTTTCGCTTCTGTCGGCACCGCCGTATTCATCAAATGAATATTATGCGGATTGGGGGTATCCGGCATGGTCACTCTTTCAATCGGTGCGTCCAAATCAAAAAAGGCTTGTTTGGCCAACACTGCCGCAATTTCTGCACCAAATCCTGCCGTCATATTATCTTCATGAACAATTAGACATCGGCCTGTTTTTTTAACTGACTCTAATACCAAATCTTTGTCCCACGGCTGGATGGTTCGGAGATCAATCACTTCAACGCCGTTTGCAATTTCTAACGCCGCCGACTCACAGCGCTCCACCATCGCTCCCCATGTCACCACAGTGAGCTTATGCCCTTTTGTCAGTGTATTTGCCTTGCCAAAAGCGATCACATAATCATTTCCCGGATAAGGGCGTCTGGACCAACGACCATCTAATAATGATCGATGCTCAAAAAAGATGGTTGGATTGTTGTCTCGCAGTGCAAAACGTAATAAACCAACAGCGTCCTCAGCATTAGAAGGCATCACTACTTGCCAGCCGGTTTTATGTGCCCACTCCACTTCATCACACATCGAATGCCAGGGATCGCCACGTCCGGCAAAACCGCCGGGAATTCTAATCACCATTGGCGCAGCAAATTGATTGTTAGTCCGCCAGCGCATAATTCCGGTATCAGTGATTTGCTCGGCGGCCGGCTCAGCATATTTTCTAAATTGAATTTCTGGTACCGGCATTAATCCCGCTAAGGCCATACCCACAGAGCGGCCAATAATGCCTTCCTCTGACAAACTGGTATCAAAGACTCGCAACTCACCGTGTTTTTCATTTAAACCCAAAGTCGCCGCGTGCACTCCGCCCTTTGGACCAACATCTTGGCCAAAAACCAATACCTTTGGATTAATGCTAAGCTCGTGATCTAATACCTGTCTGATTGCGGTTAACATATTTAACCGCGGGCCTTTAGGCTTGGGCTCTCTATCTGCTTTGGGGAATTGATAATCGTCTGCGTGCAGTCCACCACGCAATTGAATTTCCGGATTATTGAACTGATCTTTTTCCGCAAAAACATATTTAGTTAGCTTGGACACATCCGGCTCCGCGCGCTGCTTGGCCTTTTCCACCGCATTACTTACATCATCATAAGCCTGAGTTTTTAATGTTTGCCAGCCGGCATCATCTAAAACCTTGTGTTGTTTTAAATAAGCCCTTAACTTAGGCAGAGGATCATTAGCTTTTTCCTCGGCAACCATCGCCTCTGGTTTGTAAGTTTGAGTATCCTGAAAAGTATGCCCACATAAACGGGGAACTTTTAAGCGTAATAAACAAGTCCCTAATCCGGCGCGAACATATTCAATGGCTTGTTTGATAAGTTTTGAGGCTTCTAGAGGATCAGTGCCATCACCGTCGACGATTTTAAGGTTTTTATATGCGGCTAAATTAGCCACTTGGTCACCGCCCGGGGTTTGCACTTCTTGCGGAACAGAAATGCCATAACCATTATCTTCAATATAAAATAGATGGGGTAAATTATTGGTGGTTGAGATATTCAGTGCTGACCAAAAACCACTTGTAGACATGGAAGAATCACCCCCCATTGAAACACCAATTGCGCCACGGTAATTTTCGTCTTTGAGTTGGTCGCGATTATAAATAATCGACTGGGCCCAGCCTGAAATCGGCGTATATTGAGCTCCAACACCGCCACACATTGGTAACAACATCGCTCCTTTACGTTCAACGTTCGGGTAGTTACATACTACGCCGATATCACGACCATCACTGTAGCCGCCTGATTTAGCCATTGGTGAAGCGACCGCATCTTCGATATCTAGTCCTAGTGATAATACGAAGGGTCTTGAGCGGTAATAGCCAGTAGCGCCGTCATGTGGATGTGTTAATAAGGAACCAAGCAGGATTTGAGCTAAGTCGTGACCCCTGGCAGAAAATTGGTTAAAAACCAACTTGGCTGGCACCAATTCTTGTTCTTCTATATCATCCATTGCCCGCGACAGGAGCATATAATAACTGATCTTTTTCCAGTCAAAGCCGGTTTGGAGGTTCCTAACGTCGCTCATGATTTTTCCGATACTTAAAACTTGCTCAATTTATCGAGTATAGAGTATAGCATGTTGTTTCTGCAACGTTAACCTTGCAAATTCAACTATATAGTAGTCACAGTTCACACCCTAAAATCGCTTTATTAGCGGCGGAAGCTTGATAAAAACTGGCAAGATGCTATAACTACATTTAGGTTGTTAGCACATAATAACTTAAGCAGAATCAAGTAGCAGAGGGACATCGGACTCTTTCGAGATCGACCAGTCTACACAGGAAAGTTTTTGCAATTGATCAAAATCAGAAGACAATTTTTAGCCACGTTGATTTTTTGCACAGTGTTTTTCCCAGTGCATCTTTCGGCTGCCGAGATGTCAAACGAATATCAGGCAAAGGCCGTATTGCTCTACAATATCATTAATTTTACCCGCTGGCCTGATAATACTTTTGCAAATGAAACCTCCGCATATAGCATTTGCATTTTGGGAGAGGATCCTTACAGCGATATTTTTGCCCAGATGAGCGACTGGAAAGTCAAAGGTCGAAGCCTCAAAACACGACAACTGCAAACGAAGGTTAATGACCAGGCATTGCAAAGCTGCCATATTCTGATAATCCGACTGACAAAACAGTCTGACATCCTGCGATTTACCGAAAAAAGTCAATCACTGTCTATTTTAAGTATTTCCGAGCAAAACAATGATCGGCCTGCGATGGCGATGATTAATTTTTCCATTGTGCAAAGTAGAATCAGTTTTTCAGTCAATCGGAGCTCAGCAAATAGCGCCCAGATTGATTTCAGTTCGCAAATGCTTCGATTAGCCAGTCAGGTGAATTAACGTCCACTCTGGCCATTTAAAGTGATAGCGAGCCTAAAGGGCGTAAGAAAGTTGAAGGGTCAACTCCCGACCTCTCGCGGGGTACTGTTGCACTGGACCGTTCGCGTCATTGCCTAACACAATGTAAGACGAAGTCTGATAACTTTTGTTTAGCAAATTCTTTATATTCAGGCTTAAATCCAATTGCTTAGACCAATTATATCGGATCAATGAATTGACCAGTAATAAATCGTCGTCGCTTGCCAGCACATTAACCTGATCACGCCAGCTACCAGAAAGATTGAACGACCAGTCTTCAACAACATAACCCGCCGAATAATTCATATAATTGTGTGGTGTGATATCCTCAGAAGCAGGCAGACCTTCTGAAATTCCCAAATCCGTTTTATTTTTGTTCAAATGGGTATAAGCGGCTCTGATCTGTATTGACGTAGATGGCTGCCATAACCATTCCAACTCAAATCCAGCGGCATCATTGCCTGCTACATTATCTAAAAATACCGAATCTCCATCGGTACGAAATCCAATCAAGTTGGTTTGCTCGTTACTAAACCAGGTACCGGTTAGTGAATGATTACCCAAGGTCGTGAAATAGACGGCTTCAATACTGGTAATTTCACTCGCTTCTAGCGACGCATTGCCGAGCACAAGCCCACTTTCTTCATCGTAGAGATCACCCAATGATGGCGCGCGGTAGGCTTCTCCATAAATTAATTTAAAACCCCGGTTTTCCCCTAGCTGATAAACAAAAGCAAGCCTTGGCGTGAGTGCGTTATCGACGTCATTGTAGGCATCAAAACGCAAACCGGCAGTTACTGATAGATTTTGAGAAAAATCCCACTGTGCCTGCAAATAGCCGCTATTAATATGGCGCTTTTTATCCAGTACGACACGCTCATCGGAATTGTCAAAGGTCACCAGATTCCCCAGAAAACTCAAGTCGCCAAACAAATCATAATTGCTGCGCAAATAAGCATCAGGCACTTGACTAAGGTAAAAAGCCATTCCAAAATTAAAACTCACACCAGCGGTATACTGGTAGAAACCATCAATCGCCAAATTTTTTGATTGATATTCTATATCTTCACCAAATAGAAAATCCGCCGGCTCAAAAGGCGGACTACCGCCGGGGGCTAGTGCGGTGACACTTTTTCTTGCGGCAAATTGATAACCGGCCGAAAAGCCTAGCTTCCAGCGATCATTATTAATTAGCTGGTGATTGCCATAAAGCATCCAGTGGTCCAATTCAATTTCGGTCACCCCATCCCGCAAGCGCCGAAACAGGTAATAGTCTTGCCGCATAGATTTCAAATATTGCAAATGTATGTTGGTAATCCCGTCACCGGCAAATAAGCTGATCTGTTGAACTTCCTTTGGGTCCTGGGTAGTGGTTTGCAGACCAAATCGATCAAAAACATCATCAAAATCATCACCATTATCTCGATAGAAATCAATCGTTGCGCCTAGTTTCCAGTCATTTACACCAGTGCTATTGCTCCAATAGAAGTCCACTATACCCAAAGAGCCCAATTCAACCGCTACCTCGTCTGTCGGATCGGTAATAATATTGACTACCCCATTGTAGGCATTTGAGCCATATAGCGCTGATCCCGGTCCTCGAATGACTTCAATTTTACTCGCGTTATGAATGTTAAAATATCGAAATAGATAGTTAATCCCGCCGGTGTAATCATCATTGACCCTTTGGCCGTTTAATAATACCAACAAGGTATTGGCGTATTTCTGTGCGTGCCCCCTCATGATCATATGAGATTGATTGCCTTCAACACTATTCATCATGCTATAAAAACCAGGAACATAAGAAAGCAATTCGAATAGGGTGCGTACCCCAAGATTACGAATATCGGCTCGGCTGAACAAAGTGACTGATGAAGGAGACTTCCAGAACGGCATCTCACTACGAGAAGCAACGGTGATTTGCATATTAAGCAACTCATCCATCGACATATACCGCATGTCTTCAAGCTCGCTGGCGTTGCTGGATTTACAAATAATTAACCCACATAAGGCCAAACAAAGTTGCGATAGTCGTCGCATTAGCAGTTCCAGCAGATTTAATCGGTTCCATTAGGTATAGTATAGTCCTTCAAAAAAATAAAGATTAGAACGAGAATCTAACCAAATCTAACTTAAATTACCGGTATTTTGGGTTTAGAGACCAAACAAAAAGTCGGGCTGTAACATGGCGATGAATTGTAACGATATTTGTACCTCGGTTACCTTATTGGGGCCAAATCTGCCAAACTGGCTATTTCTGCGATCTCTCCTATAATTCTATAATAAACAGCGTATTCCTTGCATTAGCGGAAATAGCTATTTCGATTCAAACCACCGATAAAAATGAATTTAAGTTAGTATTAAGGTATGGTTTAAATACACCTTTTTTGTCGATAAGTGTGCTATTTTTCGTAAGTGCTATTTATTGTGCGCGCAGATAAGTAACCACAAAGGATATTCAATTCTGAACGAACTCTGACTCCAATCGAATTAACAAGGAAACTGAAGGGCAGCGATACCATTTTATGCGAAACTAATATTTAGTAATAGATAGAATGACAAATATACTGAGAGCTTTGATTATTATTCTATACGGTGCGCTAAGCGTGCCCAAAACTTTGGCACAAGATAAGTTTGATGAAATTGGCGTTAAAGCGGGAATTATTGCCAGTTTTATTGCTTTCACCAGTTGGCCGCACAATCCATCAACAGCTAAAGAAACCAAGTTCCTATTATGTATCGCTGGAGATGATCCTTACTCCGAAATATTCAAAAAGGCTCCATCGTCAGGCATTCGAGGCCGCGCACTTGTTGTGCAAGCTTTACCGGAAGAAGTTAGCGGTACTCAGTTAATCTTATGCCACGTTTTAGTTATAAGATTAAACAGTAAAAGGGACATAACTAAACTTCTACAAAAAGTGTCCAACTTACCGATTCTTACGATTAGTGAATTCAATAATGACAGAAATCACATGTCGATGATCAATATGGCTCGTAACGAAAATCAAATCGTTTTTTCCATCAATAGGGCCCCATCTAATCAGGTTGGCATAGAATTTCGCTCGAAATTATTACGCCTTGCTAGAAAAGTTATTGGAGGTGAACAATGAGTTCACCTCCAATAACAAAAGATAAATTACCGGAAGCAAAGTTGTCTAATTTTTTCTGGCGCTGGTTGACAAAACGCTCAATAAAACAAAAACTCAAATTAATTATTATGACAGTCAGCACCCTTGGCATTATTGTCGCTGGCATTAGCATGTTGATATTCCAAAAATCGGATATTCGTCAACAAATGGTAGAGGATTTGTCAGCATTAACTGAGATTATCGCCGAAAATAGTAAATCAGCCATCTCGTTTCAAGATAAAGTTGACGCAAAAGAGGTACTGATGACGCTTGCCAAAAAGAAGTCGATTACTTTAGCAATTTTATATGATATCGATAATAATATTCTTGTCAGTTCCTCACGATCCAATTTAGCAATAACTTCCGACACTAATTTGATTCAAGATTTCCAGCAGTTTCGATTTACCGATTCCTACCTGGAAATTCAAAAACCCGTCTATTTGGACGGACGAAAACTCGGGACTGTTTATGTAAGATCCGATTTACTCACTCTTGAAAGTGCCATGAACCGACTTATATATTCGATTTTACTCACTTTAGTTGTGGTTGAGATATTCGCTTATTTTCTTGCCTCTTATATGCAGCGAGTCATTTCTCGTCCGCTTATTTTTCTTGCTAGTTTAGCTAGGAGAATTTCTGAAGAAGAAGATTACTCATTGAGAGCGACGGCACGTACCAAGGACGAATTAGGCGATCTGACCGACGATTTCAATAATATGCTAGACCAGGTCGAACGTAGAGAAAAAGCGTTAAAAGAAAGTGAAAAACGTTTTCAAATTTTGATTGAACAGGCCGTTGATGGCGTTTACCTGTTTGATATGCAAGGAAAAATCTTGCAAGTCAACCCAAGTGCATGTAAATCGTTGAACTACCCCCAAGCCCAATTATTAAAGATGGCGCTACGAGACATAGACGCGAACATCACTGGAATGGCAATGGTGCCAGTTTCATGGGAAACACTAGGATTTGGAGATTCGCAAACTGTCTATAGTGATTTCAAAACGAAAAGCGATGAGCTTTTTCCTGTTGAAATACATTATGGACGTTTTGAATACAATGGTGAATCTCTTATATTGGCTTTCGCAAGAGACATCACCCAGAGAAAACTTGCGGAGGCCGCGTTAAAGCAAACAAATGATGAATTAGAAAATAAGGTAGAAAAAAGAACCAGGCAACTTCGTAGTTCATACCATGAGCTGGTAAAAGCGAAAGAAAAAGCAGAGTCTGCCAATCGTGCTAAATCCGAATTTCTAGCTAATATGAGTCATGAAATCCGTACACCGATGAACGCGGTAATGGGTTTTACTGACCTATTAAAAGAGTCAGAATTAAATAAAAAACAAAATGTCTATGTCGATTCCATCCAGTCTGGCGCCAAAGGGCTAATGACTGTAATTAATGATATTCTCGATCTGTCGAAAATTGAAGCCGGAAAGTTATTGATAGAATATGAACCAGTAGATACTTACTCTTTTATTTATGAAATCGAAAAGATATTTTCACAAGTTATTGAGGAAAAGCAATTGGACTTTGAGATAATTATCGAGCAGGAACTACCTAAAACTCTTATTCTGGATCAAACCAGGGTAAGACAAATTTTATTTAATCTGATCGGCAACGCCATTAAGTTCACTAAAGAAGGTTATATACGAGTCTTTGTGGGTCATGAAGTAGTTGATGGTCGATATAATACTGCAATAAATCAGCTTAGTAGCGTTAACCTTAGTTTTTCCATTTGCGACAGCGGCATTGGCATTAAGGCCGATCAAATTGAAAGAATCTTTGATCAATTTACTCAACAGGAAGGACAAAATACCGGAGAATTCGGCGGTACGGGGCTTGGCCTGACCATTTGTAAAAATCTGGCAATTATGATGAATGGAATGATCAGCGTGCTTAGCGAATTTGGCAAAGGATCTACTTTCACGTTAACACTAAATGATGTTCCGATGGCGGCGATCGACGAAAAAACTACCGATAAGCAAATTACTAATGAAATAAATTTCTATCCGGCAACTGTGTTATTGGTTGATGACATTAAGCCAAATAGAAGCCTGATTATCGAGCAGTTTTCTGAAACTAAACTGAATTTCATAGAAGCAAAGGATGGTTTGCAAGCTATTGAGATGGCAAAAAGATACAAACCAGCATTGATAATAATGGATATCCGGATGCCAGTGTTAGATGGAGTCGAAGCAACTAAGCGGATAAAAAACCTGCCGGAAATTTCGGATATTCCGATAGTCGCTTTAACCGCCTCTATCTCTAAGAAAGATAAAGATCTGACTGTGCACAAACAATTTGATTTATTATTACACAAACCGGCGCACAAGCGGGATGTTGTCGATGCATTAAAGAAATTCCTTGATTATGAAGAAAAGGTATTTAGCACTAATAATGAAAAGTCTGCCACTCAACAAGCCCTAAAGGATTACTCGCTCGAAGAGCTAGAGGAATTGGTTTCAAAATTGAAAACAATAGCCAAAGATTACTTCGAAGTTGCATCTTCCAGCGGCAGGATTGATTGCATTGAGGATTTTGCCAATCAAATTAGAGCCATCGGAAATGAATTTGAGGACGACGGTCTACTTAATTTTGCCCTTATATTGCTTGATGCCGTTAATCTGTTTGATATTGAAAAAATTGAAATAACTCTTCCAAGATATCCAAAAATAATATCTAAATTTGAACGACAACTTAGTTCAATGGAGAATAGTAATGAAACATCGTAAATTTAGAATATTGATTGTCGATGATACAACCAAGAACATTCAATTAATTGGTGCCATTTTGAGCAACCAGAATTACGAGGTTGCCTTTGCAACCGATGGGTATAAGGCACTTTTGGCTATCGAAAAGTATCAATATGATCTTATTTTGCTGGATGTAATGATGCCCGGAATTGATGGATATCAGACCTGTGTTGGAATCAAGAAAATGCCCAACGGCATACATACGCCAGTTATTTTTCTTACCGCTAAAACCGATGAGGATAGTATCGTAAAGGGATTTGATAGCGGTGGCATTGATTACGTCGCCAAACCTTTTAATAAGAGAGAATTGCTTGCACGAGTAGAAACTCACCTAAAATTGAAAGACTATGAATATAATCTGGAACAAAACGTTAAAGAACTGACTAAAGAAATAGAAGATACCCAAAGGGAAGTCGTCTTCACCATGGGTGCCATCGGTGAGACGCGTTCAAGAGAAACAGGTAACCATGTTAAGCGGGTGGCTAAATATTGCTATTTATTCGCAGTAAAATATGGCCTGTCGATTGCTGACGCAACGCTTCTTGAGGAAGCCTCCCCGATGCATGATATTGGAAAAGTTGGAATACCGGATTCAATATTAAATAAACCAGGCAAACTGTATGGCGAGGAGTGGGAAATCATGAAAACTCACGCGGAACTTGGCTATGAAATGCTTAAGTTCTCCGAGAGGCCGATTTTAAAAGCGGCAGCCAGCGTAGCACTGACACATCATGAAAAATTTGATGGTAGTGGTTACCCGAAAGGATTAAAAGGTCAGGATATTCCCATTTACGGTCGAATCTTAGCCATTTGCGATGTGTTTGATGCACTAGGTAGCGAACGCTGCTATAAAAAAGCATGGCCCGACGAGAATATATGGAAACTGCTGAGAGAAGAAAGTGGTAAACATTTCGACCCTGCATTAGTCGATATATTTTTTGAAAACCGTGATGATTTTATTTTAATAAGAGATCAGTTAAAGGACGAAGAATTCGAGACGGATTAAAGCCGTCCACTGCGTTTAATATCAAAATACTGATTGGCCATATTAATTGCCAGGTGCTTTGGCAGGCTGTCTACCGCTATGACTCCACCGTGAGCCAATGAGCGATGCAGTTGCTCACGTTGTTGCAGATAACTGACCGTTTGGCTGTAACGAAGCGTATCTTTCATGTCAATAATTTCTTTACCTAGACAATCTTCCAGTGCTTGCTCTTTTAGGTTTAACAATAAAACCAGATGATGTTTCTTGAGCATTTTTACTGCCGTAGTCAATTCAATTTGATCTTCTACTCTCATATTGGACACGATCACAATAAGCGATCGTTTTTTAAAAGATTTATTTAATTCCTTTGCGGCCTGGATAATGTCAGAAGCTCGATTGCTTGGCTGCAAGTCATATACCTGATTCAACATCACACTAATAGTAGACGGACCTTTTTTTGGTGGGATAAATCGGTTGGCTCCGCCAAAAACTTTTAGACCCACAGCATCACCCTGTTTTAGAGCGATGTGTGAAACTAATAAGGTGGCATTAAGAGCTTGATCGAAATGAGACAGCTCACCATCTTTGGTTCGCATTCGCCTGCCAGAATCAACCAAAAAAATAATATTTTGATCTCTTTCTTGCTGATACTCTTTAGAAATAATTTTTCGTAGCCGAGAAGTGGATCGCCAATCAATTTGACGTAAACTATCACCCACTCTATATTCGCGCAGTTGATGAAAATCCAGACCTTGGCCGCGCTTCTGTCTTTGCCTTATACCTAACTGCCTGGTTCTCTGCTCTGTGGCTAGCAATACGTAGTTGTGAATTGAGCGGAAATTTGGATATACCTTAGATGTTGTTCTGCACTCGATTTCAATCCGTTTAACTAATAAACCGAGAAGTGACGTTACCCACAATTCACTCTTATTTATCAGTAAGTCACCTCTTTCATATGATTTAATCTGATAATTGATGTTAACCTGCTGATCGTTACCTAATTGAATTTTTTTCGGTAGACCAACCGCTGTACAACTTTCCGGAAAATGGTCATAAACTTCGATGTTTAGCTTTCTATTTTGTTGCTTATTATCCTTCCCTTTTTTATTAGTCCAGTGTTCTGCTTGACGAGTAACCGTTAACTCAACATCACACAAACTATTTACCGGCAGAGTTTTAGATATTTTTCTTTTCAGCTGAATATTTTTTAAACCGATTAATGAAATTCGATCAACAATAAGCAAAGCGATAAAGATGACCGAATATATCGCCCAAAAATCAGATAACCAACTTTGTTGCCCTGCGATAACATCGTAACGACTACTGGTATGAATATAATCCCACAGCCGCAACAATGCATCACTGATTGCGATGGCTAACCAGAAGATTATTAGTGCAATACTTAATCGAGTAAATTTCATATTTATTTTTGTATTAGTTTTCACCCTCTCCCTACCAGAAGTAGGTCCCTTGAAGGAACCTCCCCCATCAAAGATGGGGGACTAAACCCCCTCTCCCTCTGGGAGAGGGTTCCCTCATGGGACCTACTTTTGGTGGGGAGA